>SFDP01000082.1 GCA_004558185.1 Lachnospiraceae bacterium
GGCAACTCTATTTTACCATAAACCATTGAGGAGATGTTTCATTTTGTAGAAAAAATAATCCCGCATTTATGCGGGTTCTGGCGTTTCGCAAACGCCTAACCCGATTTAAGGAAGATCAGGAAATAAAATGTTAAATCCGTATCCCGTCAGCCGGCAGCACCATGATTACAGCCAGATATATGCACGGAGTGCAACCGCTCCCATCATAACTAAAAACATGATTCCCAAACCCGTCATGTCACTCCACAACTCTTCCTTCATATCAATACGCCTCCTTTCATATATCTTATCACTTAGGCGTTTGCGAAACGCCAGAACCCGCATAAATGCGGGATTCTTTTTTCTACAAAATGAAACATCTCCTCAATGGTTTATGGTAAAATAGAGTTGCCAGAAACTATTAACCAATCCACCAAAAAGGAGATGTACTTACATGATAACATATAAACAGCTCTCTTTGGCAGATATTTTTACCGATTGCCAAAATAAATTTGATAACGATAAGTATAAGTTTCTTTCTCTTCTTGATGAAACCATTGACCTTGACGAAATTGTCCCGGCGTCCTTTGTTTCCCATTTCCATGCTGCCACCGGCAGGCCCCGCAGGCATCTTCTTTATCCCTTGCTTAAGGCTCTGTTATTACAGCTTATTTTCTCTATCCCAACCGTATCCCTCCTGATTATTTTCCTGAAATATTCCCAGGAACTACGGGATTTCTGTGGGTTTGATGTTCTTCCGGATGCTTCTAAATTCACCCGGTTTAAACAGGACTTCCTTCTGGACTTACAATCCTTGTTTGACAGGCTTGTTGACCTGACCGAACCAATCTGCCAGAAGATTGATGCCGAAAAAGCAGCCATGCTTTTGTTTGACACCTCTGGTATTGAAGCATGGGTAACGGAAAACAATCCGAAATATGCCAATTCCATTATCAAACAACTGAAAGCGTTCAAAAAAGCAAAAAAACCGGATGATTCCTACGACCCTTATAAAGCCGCTTATGCCTCCATGCCTTCCCATGCCGCCCCCAATCCGGCCATCCAGCAGATGTATATCAACGGACATTTCTGCTACGTCTTTAAGTTTGGCATCATCACCAATGGGCTTGGTATTGTCAGGGATATTACTTTTTATAACAAGGATTTTCTTAAGGCGCACCCGGAAATCCCTGTGGAAAAAAAATCCGATTCCCCGGATGAGGATAAGAGCCTTGCTGATTCCAAAGCTTTGATCCCTGTATTAAAGGATTTTTTTCTAAAGCACCCACTGATCAATCCCAAAATCTTCCTGGGTGACGCGGCTTTTGATTCCGTTGAAATCTACAAATACCTTCTTCTGGAAGCACCTTTTGAAAAAGCTTACATCCCACTCAATGGAAGGCTTTCCCTGCCGGAATCGGGCTGCCCGCTGAATGCAGAAGGCATCCCCTGCTGTCCCAAAGACCCCTCCCTTCCTATGAGAAGGGAAGGGAGCAAAACACATTTGCGCTGCGGACTCCCAACCATGAAGTTTGTATGCCCAAAAATGAAATGGGAATACAACAAACAGGATAAGTCCAAACGGCGTGTCTGCCATTGTGAAGACCCATGTACAACATCTTCCTGTGGCAGGATGTTCTATATCTATCCGGAAAAGGATTTCCGTGCCTATCCAGGCACTGCCCGTGGGACAGAAGAGTGGGACAGCACGTATAAGATACGTGTCAATGTGGAAAAATCCATCAACCACTTTAAAGATAGTTTTTGCATTGCTGGCAGGAAGACCCAAAATGAGAAAACGCTGCATGCTGACTTGCTGCTTGCCGGAATTACCCAGCTTATCACTGTGATGGTGGCTGATAAAATCAATAAGCATCAGTACATCCGAAGTTTGAAACCTCTGGCTGCTTAATGGCAGCGATTCTATACCTTCATTTCGGCAGGTGTTCACAGCTGCCTTATTCTGTTGCTATAAAAACCTGTTCTCTGCATCAGCCTCCACAAAACCCGGCCTTGCCGGGTTTTATCCTTATTGGAATCAAGATTGTGAACTCGTTTCGCAATTACCTA
>SFDP01000045.1 GCA_004558185.1 Lachnospiraceae bacterium
GTAAGAAACGGCACACAAAGGCAGAGATAAGAAGTAAAATGTAGGATTTAATCTGCGGCAGAATTGCGGCAGGAGAGAATTATAATTTGACGCGTGACATTGAAACAGAGGTTGCAAATTATAATTCTTATCTGGAATTTTATCGTACCTCAAAGGACAATTTTATTAAAGTAGTGAAGCCTCTGGTAGAGAAACTTTTAGGGATAAGAATGTTTTTTGACCAGTATAAGACAAAAACCAAGGGCATGATACCAAAAGTGGTGATAGCCAATACTTCTCCTCAAATGCTGGCGAAAAGCTCAAATTTACCCAGGCTGATTACTTATTTGAACACAACCAACAGCAAGAATAATTTTAACGATACCATTTGGTATGCCATTTATCCAAATTTGTCTTGGAATCAGAATGTGACTAACCAGATCCATCGAGAAAGATTCAAAGGCAATGTGAAAAAGGCTGGGGATGATGTAAACAGTATAGAGTCCTTGGCAGCGTTGTTGGATATTTTCAAGGATTATCGTGTAGAAACCTTTTTTTCCTTTGAAAACCGAGAAGAAACTACCTTCAATGCGATTGCAGCTGAAGGAATAGAAAAAGCCATAGAACGCTGTGCTCCACTAATTGGAAAACCCTTCAGCGAGTTTGCTATTCCTGTACTGCCCAATTTTACTGTATTGCCTAAAAACAAATCAGGTGTAATTTTAGACAGCAAAATGAGAATTACGAATACTAATGGTGCGGAGCTCTCTGAAGCCAAAGAAGATATTGTAAGACTTTGGATAGAAGGCGTATACATTAATGGTGCCTATGTGGCAGCAGGTTTCAGAGCGGCCTGTCAGTGCCCGGAATATTTAAAAAACCACTTTGCTGTGAGCAGGGGTAAAACTGATTTGGAATTGCCGGGAGTCAGGTTTGATATTGAGGCTGGGAATAATTCTTTATTGGCATACACTACGATGCCCAAGGAAATTACCGGATTCACCAACACCATAAAGACACAGATTAATCAGAAAAACTTTGGTTGGATTTTTGCCTCTGAAAATGCGTCTAAGGATGGAACAGCAATTACGAATATAACGGTGTATAAGGCGAGAAATCTTATGTATGATGCGGAGCTTTCGTCTTATGAACCGGTATATAAAACTCAGGTCACTACCTATATAGAGCGAATTCTCCGTTATGTGACCGGAGATTTTAAGGAAGATAACATTAAGGATTTCTTTTCCACCAATCCCAGAAGCCAAAAGAGTAAATGGCTGTCAAAGAAGGAGTGTGTCAATGCGATTATTATGGAAGGAGACAGCCTGGAATACAGCATTGATGAGGCTACAGGAATTTGTGAGCTGACCATATCCTTTAATGGAAGTCCGAGAAATCTGGAAGTCCAGATTAACCGCTTATCTTCTGCCATGTAACTGTTAAATAAGCAAGAATTCATGAGGAGGAAAAAACATGGGGTTCAGAGTATCAATTGATGGTTCAGGTCCTGTAAACCTGACAGAACAATGTGTAAAAGAAGTGAAATTTTTATCGGAGATTCCGAAAGATTCCAATGCCAGAGCCACGGATAACGGAGCTACTCTGCAGATAAGGGGAAAAATGTTGTTTTCCCTGGGAGCAGAGAAGCAGGACGGAACCTTGAATCTGGCGAAATGGAGTGTAGTACCCAGCGAGAGCGCAGACGCTTATAGAACGGTTAAGGTAGATGTGGTTGCTGCGGGACAGATCGTACGTCAGATTACGCTTCCTAATGCTTTTGTGATGGAGTATGAGGAATCCCTGGATGATGAAACAGGTGTGGGAGAGTTTTATCTCCATGTAAAGCAAAAGAAGGATCTAACCGGCTTAACCAGCCTTGAAGGTGGATTTGGAGCATAGGGGGTGTGAAGGATGTCATTACGAGTAAAGGTAAATGGTGTAACTAGTTTTGAAATCGCCAAGGAATGTGTGCAGAAGACCAAGTTTCGTACAGATATTCCCTTGGACTCTAACGCAAGAACCAAGGATGTAGGGTGCACGTTAGAAATATCAGGAAAGATTCTGGTATCTACAGACGGAGACCCCTTTGACAGCACTCTGCAGCTTGGAAAATGGTCTATGATTCCTGCTGAGGATGCGGCAGCCTACCGCCAGGTAGAGGTAGAAATAATCAATGCCGGTGTGGTGGAAAGAAAATACACCTTTCCCAGAGCATTTGTTGTTGATTATAAGGAAGATTATGCAAACAGTGATGGAATCGGACAGTTTTCGATTATTATCAAGCAGAAAAAGGATAAGCTGGCATCAGTCAGTATTGAGGGCGGATATATAGGAGCCTGAGGGTTGATGAATAAGCAAGGCATACCCTGGGTGGGTGTGCCTTTTTTCACTGGACAGGAATGGTTGCAAAGCTGGCAAAATGAGAGGAGGATTCCCAAAATGGAAGACTGGTACCAGGTTCTCCAGATATCAAGGCAGGCAAAGGAGGAGGAAATTAAGGCCGCATATCGAAGACTGGCCAAAGAGTATCATCCTGATTCTCATCCAGGGGACAGGGAATGCGAAAGAAAATTCAGAGAAATATCTGAAGCCTACAGTATCCTTTCACATGAAGAAAAACGCCGGAAATATGACGAAGAATTGAAAGGGATAAAAGCAGGAAAGAAAGCAGCCGGACAAGATGCTGAAGCTAAATCCAAGGATATAGAGGTTCAGAATATCCATAAGAAATTTGAAGAGTTTTTTGGATTTAACCCAAAAACAAAAGAGATTGTTCATGAGGATAAATTACAGCAAAAAGAGAGAAATCCACTTGACGCTGCGAGCCTATTTGAACAATTTATGGGGATAAAAAGATAGTGATGAAGAGAAAAATAGATATGATTATTGTCATTCTGTGTCTTGCATCAATTATGCTGATGTGTTATAGGCCAGGACCCCAAAAGAGCTGGCTCTGGATACTTATATTAACAATTATAGGACTTGTCCATATATATTTGGGATTAAGGACACAGAAGGATAGCGAACACACCCGTCATACAGTGGATGGCAAGGGCTGCCTACCAAGGTCAGCCTGTACGGAGCTGATCTTGCTAAGCGAAGAGGGCTCTCATCTTGCAAGCTGGAATATTTATGGCAAAAACGGAATTGTAATCGGGAGAGATGTGGGAGAGAATCAGGTTACTGTGGATTTAAATGAAACCGCTTATGCAGGAATGATTGACGTGGAACACGCAATATTAAATTTCGCAGGAAACAATTGGTATGTAGAGGATATTTCTACAGGGAATGGAATCAGTATACAGAAACAAGACGGCAGAAAATACAAACTTTCCTATGGGAAACCATGCAAGGTGGAACGGTTTGACATTATTTTTATTGGGCTGACCAGACTGCAGATTTTATAGAGATTGGTTTGGCTAAAAGAGTAATAAAAGAGAGAGTGAGAGGTAATTATGGGAGACACAGGTTCAAATTTAATACGGTGTGCAAATGGACATATGTTCAGCAAAAAGCGGTATGGAACAGTATGCCCCTACTGTAATTTGGAAACAGCCACACCGGAAAAAAAGGAAGTTGAAGTATCAGAAGTGGATATTGAGGAAGCACTTTTTCGTGAGAGCATAAAGCCGGTCTGTGGATGGATCGTCTGTATATCAGGGCCGCGCCAGGGAAAGGACTATAAAATTGCAATGGGGAAAAATTTTGTGGGAAGGGCAGACGATATGGATATTCAGATTTTGGGAGATAATGAAATTTCCCGAAGAAATCATGCGGTCATCGTTTTTGATCCAAAAAGAAAGGAAACGGTTTTACTTCCCGGAGATTCTAATGGACTGGTTTATCTTAATGAGAATGCGGTATATGTACCCAGACCGCTGAACCCTTATGACAAAATTGAAATGGGGAGATCTGTATTTTTATTTATCCCATTCTGTGGAAGCAATTTTATGTGGGGAAATGAAGCGGAGTAAGTTAAAGAGGGCGGAGGTAGAGATGGATATTTATGGCTATTGGAGTATTCTGCTCGTTTTTGTCCTTCTGGTTTTGGAAGGAATCCGTTTTTTTCTTTTTCATGAAAAGACGAATAGAAAGAGAATGGTGGATATGGGAGGAAGTATGACCATTGGAAATCGGGAAATACAGGAAGACAGAATGGCCTTCCTTACTACATCAGCGGGAACTATGGCTGTTCTTGCTGATGGATCGGGGCAGACATATGGGGGCAGGATAGCAGCGCAGATAGCGGTTCAAACCTGTGAAGATGTGTTTCAGGACTATCATGCGTTCAACAATCCACAGTATTTCTTTCGTAAAGCCTTTAACTGTGCCAATAGAGAAATATTGAAGGAGCTGGGCGACAAAGAAAGAGGAACAGCCAGTGTAGGCTGTGTGCTGATTCGTCAGGACTTTTTATATTATGCTTTGGTAGGGAATATAAAGATTGGTGTTTATCGGGAAGGTAATCTGGTACCTATTTCTACAGGACATACGATTGCTGTGCTGGCAGAGAAGCAGTTTCATGAAGGGAGAATTTCACGAGAGGATGCACTGACCCTATTGGAAAACCACCGGTTGTATAATTATCTGGGGCAGGATGAGTTTAGAGATATTGAATATGTTGATGCCCCTGTTCAGTTAAAGCGGGGAGATATCATTGTCTTAATGAGCGATGGTATATACGACTTGTTGGATTTTAAAGAATTGGAGAGGACACTGGAAGGAACAGCAGACTGCCAGAAAAAAGCTTTTGATGTGATTGAGCTGGTAAATCAAAGCTCTGCTCCCGCTAAGGACAATGCAAGTATAGTTTTATTGGGTGTATGAAAGAGAGTACATAATGATGAGAAAGCAAAATTCAGAGTTTATCACTGCATTTACCTCAGAGGCAGAAAGTGAATTAAAAAATACTGATTATTTTGGCTTTGTGGAGCTGGATAACTTTGCCTGCTACGTTATTGCAGATGGAATTGACGATCAAACGGATGCCTATAGTGCACGCCTTGCAGTTTCTGCTGCAATTACCACCTTTTCGGAAGCTCCTTCCATGAACAGACGCACACTGAAGGCCTGCATGAGGGCGGCCAACAGAGCTTTATTGGAAGCAAAGAGTAAAATGAAGTTAAAGGCCTCTGTCATCATTATTCTTACCAATTATACTATATTTCGCTATGGTCAGGCGGGCAATATCCGCTTGCGTCTTTTTCGAAATGGCTTTATTAAAATGCAGTCTACGGATCAGTCTCTGACAGCGGATCTGGTAAAAGAGGAAAAGGTAGAACTGGACAAAGTAGCCAGACACGAAGAAAGAAACAATCTATATACTTATCTGGGACAGAAGAAAGAGTTTCATCCTTATATTTCAAAAAAAATAAAGCTTACGGATGCGGATGCTATTGCTTTGTATACTCGTGGAATATGGGAACACATTGATGATGGAGAACTGAAAGATATTTTTGAAGAGGCTACGGATAATCCGCAGGATACGGTTAATCGTTTAGAGGATATGCTCTTGTCCAAGCAGCCGCAAAATCTGGGGAAATATACCTTTGCAGCCCTTTTTATTAATAAAATCTTTACGGATCCCAACCGGAAACGGCGTATTCGCAAAATTTTAATGACAGTTATTCCGCTGGTGGCAGTGTTGACCATATTTATAGTTGTTTTTGCAGTCCGACATAATCGGAGATTAGAAAAGCAGGAACAGATGGAGCTTCGTTACACAGATACCATTGAGTATATTCAGGCAGATAATTATATCCGGGCACAGGAAAAATGCAAGGAGGCGTTGGAACTGGCAGAGAAATTGAAGGATACCGGAATGCAGAAGGAACTGGGAAACTATCTAAAGCTGATTGAAACGGTTCTTGCAGCAGAGGAGACACTGGATAACGCTAAATATGCAGAAGCCCAGAAAACCTATCAGGAGGCAGCAAAGCGCTCAAGATATGTAGACCGTGTAGGAATGGACTATATTGAGGAAAAACTGCTTCTGACAGCGGATCATATGACGGTTTATGATCTGATAAATCTGGGAGATACCCTGGTACTTAACCTGCAGTATGACAAAGCGGAAGAAAAGTATCTGGAGGCAAAGGCTATTGCCGGAAAAATTTACTTTGATGCAGGAAGACAGTCGGCTATGGAAGCTCTGGAAAGTCTATATGCTCAGCAAAAGGCCGAAAAAGAGGCGGAAAGAGAAGAAGTTCAGGCTTTGTTGGCAAGGCAGGAGTCAGCGGTCAATCACATGGCCCAGGGGGATACAGCTTTTGCTAAAGAAGATTATGAAACGGCCAGGGTACACTACACTTCCGCTGAACAGATTTATGGAGAGTTGGGGGAAGAAATTCAAAAAGAAGCAGCAGCTAAGAAGCTGGCTGCTGCAGAGGATAAGCTGGCGGGCCAGGAGGCTAAGCGAGCAGAGGCAGAGGACTTTAGAAAACAGGCGGAACAAGCAGCAGAAGTACAAGATTATACGTCGGCGAAGAAATACTATCTTCTGGCACAGGATATTTATGCCTCTATGAAGATGAATGAAGAGATGGAGGAAATCAACAGAAAGCTGGAGGCCTTGGGAATAAAGCTGGATGCAGCTAAGGAACAGGCAGCCCAGGAAGAAAAAGAAAAAGAAGAGGCCAGACAGGCAGAAGAGGCTAAACAGAAAGCGGAGGAAGAGGCAAAGCAGGCAGAGGAGATTAAAAAAGCAGCTGAAGAGGCCAAAAAAGCGGCTGAAGAAGCACAAAAAGCAGCTGAGGAGGCTAAAAAATCAGGAGGTGTCTCAGGGAATTCACCTTGAAACCGGCCTGATACAGGTAACAGGAGGAGAAAATGGCAGACAGGTGGTTTGACATGGAAGAATATATTCATAAGCGGATGTTGGAAATCAAGAATCTGGAGGACAGAAGCCTTTTCAGACAGGTGGTGGAGGAAGCACTGCTAAAGGTACATGATTATGTACGGCAGGCTTATCAAGAATTGGAGGAAAAGGTTCTGGAGGAATGTCAATCCTCACAGAAGCATTATACCATTTACACTACGATTACCACGCCAGAGAAATATGATGCTACAGATTCCTTTCTTTATCCTATGCGTTCTGAGGACATAAAAAAGACGAAGCTGTTTCTCAAGGATATTTGTAAAGGAATAAAAAAGGGGGAGGAACAGAGACTTTATACCATTTTTCTAAAGGGAAGTGCCACCAACGTATATGGTCTGCTTAATGAAGATTATAGGGTATTCACCGGAATAGTCAAAACCACTCATGGAGAATATCGGGCAGGCTTTTGCCTGAGGCAAAATAAAGAATATCTCGAAATGATCAAAGAGTTATATTCCGTATTTGATACAAGCTGTCAGCCTTGGACTACAGTATGTACTGCTTACTTGAATAAGCTGTTCGATGTTTATCTGGTAAACTGTGAAAGAATAAAGGAAAATGAGGAGATTGTTCAAATACAGCCGGATTTTGAGGAATATGCAGAGCTGGTAGAATATGATGTGATACCTCTGTGGAATTTGCGACCCATTATTGAAAAGAGCAGTACCTATCCCAATCCATGTATAGATAAGATTAATTACGAACACCAGATTTTTTCCCAGAGGCTTAATCCTGAATGTGAGTATCTGATAAGGAATACAGATGTAGAAATTACGAATATCCGTCGATTGCAGGGAGATCTCTACATCACCTGCCCTGAGGAAAAGCCGTGTGAATGGCAGCTTTATGAGATTAATTTGAATAGAAAAAAAGGAAATTACCCCAACCCGATACTGTCTAATCAGTATAAGGACAGCTTTTCAGGAAATATCACAGAAATGTATCGGAAAAGCATTAAAACCAAGGGAGAGATGGCCAGGCTGGTGGAGGCTTTTGACTATAAGGCTTATATAAAGTTTCATGATTTTTATTTTTGCGACAGTATTCCCAAGGAGTGCATTTCGGCTAATTACAATATGGATACATTTATTTCGGATGAATTAAGGGAAAATAAGCCGGGACAGTTGATGGTAGTTGAATTCAAGGCAGAGGATCCGGAAAACTATTTAAACGAAGATGTGATGAGCTTTCTGGTCACACAGCTACAGAAGATTCTGCCGGATTTCTTCTGTGCAGGAAAGCTGGTATAGAGGGAGGCGGTCAGGTTGAATTTCTTATGGGATATCGTTTTGAGAGCCCAAAAACAGGGATGGAGAGAGGAAGAGCTGTTTTTTCAGCAAGCTAAAGAGTATAGCCCCTTCTACGAACAAACTTTCTCTTATATTAACGAAACCAGTATTAGTCAGGGAGTGATAGAAGTAAATCTTCTCTATCGGTTCGCAGGTATTTTTCAGGAGCTTTTGCACCCGGAGGACTACGAGACAGAGGAAGCCCAATATGAAGAATTTCGGCGATACCTCATCGATATTTTGCTGCACATGATTCTTTTTTCCGACTTACGTCATGGACTGACCAGAAGGGAGATTTACATAGACAGGCTATTAATAGAGTTAAGGAATGGAAGCTACTGGAAAGAAGCGACAGAAGATTTTGCACTCATCGAAGCAGACAGACAGAACCGTCTGGCAGCCCTGCTGCTTACCCAGATGGAGACCGGATCATCGTTAAAAAAGTTCAGGAAGGCGCTGCGGATTCTCTATCCAAATGCCCTTTTGTACCAAATAAAAGAAGAAAGAAAAAAGCTGATTTTATATCTGGCAGAAGAAGAAAATGAACAGAGAAAGCGAACAATCAGGCTGGCAAAGGATTTATTTCTTCCTATTGGCTTTGAATTAAGGGTGTTTTGGAAGTATCACTTTGGCATTATTGGAGTAGAGGATACTATGCAGTTGGATAAAATTGCCCTTTATTAGTACAGACAGGAGGGGGAAGCAGAGGATGGATAGATATACATATACATTGAATCAGAATAATACTGTGCAGGAGGAGAAGCATTATTATTGTAAAGAGGAGCTGGAACTGATGACCACATACCAGCTCAGGGATATTTGCTGGAGAGAACGGATTATTAATGGAATACAGGCACCGATGGATAAAGATATTTTGATTCAGCAGATTATGCGATTTAGGGGGAGGAAGAATAACCTTTTTATTACCAGACAGAGAGCCTCAGGGATAAAGCGACTGGAAGAAATGCTGAAAAGAACGAAGACAACGCTTCTTCCCCAGAGTATCAAGGGGTGTGCCAGAATCATTGCCTATACAGGAATCGGAATAACCAAGGCAGATGGATTTACCATAGGGTATCATCCTGAGATAGTGGATACCAATGCCTTATTAGTCAGTGGAAACCAAATATGTGCTATTTTTCAGGTAAGACATTTCAGGGGAGATACGGAAAAACTATACTTGACGAAGGCGGCAGAAACTCAGTGCAGAGACTCCTCAGTAAAAAGCTACTGCCTATATTGTGTGGATCAGGTACAGTCGGATTTGCTTTATCATTTGTATGAAGGAAGGTATGAAGCAGACCCTGTTCAGCTTCAAGTGTATGGAGTACAGGTGATGGACTTTCAGGTTCGTGAGCCAAGGCAGATGGATATGCCTTTAGCCATCGATTTTGGAACCTCAAATACAACGGCAGGGATTTATTTGGATTCCAGCTATATTGAGAGTCTGGAGGGAGATCCTATTAAGGATTCATTAAAAGAAAATGAAGCTAATTATGTTTGGTACCAGCTGAATGAATATGGAGATGAAAGCCCCATTCTTCCCTCAATGGTGGGAGTGCTGAGTATTCAAGAGCAAAAGGTACAGTATGTGTTCGGACATCAGGCCAGTCAGCTTTTTCACGCCAGCTATATTGATGAAGGCTTCTGCGTGTTTTGTGATATAAAACGCTGGATCAGCGACCCCGAGCGGCAGGAGGAGCTGGTAGACTGTAATGGACATCGTTGCTTTGTCAAGCGTAAAGAGATTATCAAGGCCTTTTTGGAATACGTTATCACCTGTGCAACACAGAGATTTAAATGTCATTTTAAACGTTTGCACCTTTCAGCGCCGGTGAAGCAAAAACGACTATTTGTTCATCTCTATAAGGAAATTCTTCCGGCTTATGAAATCATGGAAGAGGAGAATATGTTGGATGAAGGGGTAGCCGTTCTTTACAATTCTATTTCCGAGCTGATTGCCCGAAAAAAATTTCGGAATAACAGAGAATTAAAGGCTCTGATCATTGACTGTGGGGGAGGAACCACAGACTTATCCTCTTGTCGCTTTACCATCAATGAGCATCGGGTTTCCTATGATATTCACATAGCAACAGCCTATGAAAATGGAGACACGGATTTTGGCGGAAATAATCTGACCTTCCGAATTATGGAAATTTTGAAAATCGCTCTTGCACGACAGTTAGACACATCAGGTGTTACGGCAGAGGAGCTGATTGAGGATATGGGAAGAGATATTTTTCGCCGGGTGGATGAAGAAGGAGAAGAAGCAGTATATGGAGCTTTGGATCAAGAATACCAAAGGGTTGAGGCAGTTATTCCTACCCGGTTTAAAGAATACGAACACAGAAGTAATGCCGATTATTTTGCAGTAAAAAATAACTTTTATTTTCTTTTTGAGCTGGCAGAAAAAATAAAAAAGACATTTTATGGCAAGGGAGATGCTCTTAGAGTAGTAGTAAGCAGCATTCCTATTGTGGAATCAGCAACTGTCTGTGTGGAGGCAGATCGCTTTAAGCTATCGGTGATTGAACAGGGCCAGCTTACTGTACTTAAGGATATCCCTACCGTGTATTTCAGCATTAATCAGCTGAATCGTCTTCTACAGGGAGATATCTACCGTATTATAAAACGATTCATCGAAGGGCCTTATGAAAGTGATAGACTACAGGAATACTCCATTATGCGCCTTACAGGACAGTCATGTAAAATTGATATTTTCCGAGACGCATTAAAGGAATTTATTCCGGGAAAAATCATTGAATCCTCCAGAAGCGGCCGGAAGGAGTCAGAGCGCTATGGACTAAAGCTGATGTGTCTGGAGGGGGCAATTAAATACATTAAGGATAAACGGTTTGGCTATGCCAATGTAACCATTGTAAGTGAACAGCCGGCTTTTCCCTATCTGGTCACTGCGATTACCCATACCGGAAAAGAGCACGTTTTGATCCGCAGTCTGGATCGAAGCCAAACCGGAGGTTATACCTCCAGAAATTTGACCGACCTTACCCTCCAGTTATATTTAAAGGATCTGAGTGGTCTGCAGAGATATAAATACAACTGTTTCTTTAACCGGAATGAATTTAAGGTCGTGGAGGCAGAAGCTATTGTAGAAAAATACGATAATCGCATAATTCAGGATGATGTAGACACTATCGTAAACCGGGAGCTTAGAGCTTTTGTATTGGCAGATAAGGAACGTTGGGGATTCATAGTGGTACCGATTTTACGAGATGAGGAACAATTGATGCTGGGGCCAGAACAGTTTTTCCATTTTGAAACGGAAAACTGGCTCACTAACTTCTTCGATGGGAGCAAATAGGAAAGGAGAAATCAGTAATGAGAATACAGGCGATACCAGTTTTCAATGATATACATATTTTAAGGAAAAGTATGCTGGAAGCATTGTCGGATCAGGCTTTTTTGGCCAATCAGCTTCTCTATCAGGGGTATGGAGACGGAATATTGAGCGGCTGTAAACTGACTACCACAATGGATACAATTATTTTAAACCAGGGAGTCTTATTTCTTAAAGAACAGATGTTTTTGATTAAGGAGCCTATAGGAATCCATTACTCTCCTACGAATACCACAATGGTATTAAAAGTAAAGCTCTCAGAGCAAATACAAGACGGGAACTTTCTCTATCGTGAGCTGGAGCTTATGCTGACCGAACAGCAGGAACGATTAGAGCTGGAGCTGGAGCTATGTCGCTTTAAGCTGCAGGAAGGGGCAAGGCTTCGCCATGAATATCAGGATTTTGAAGACCGGAGCACGGAGTTTGATACAATAAATACGATTCATTCTCCTTTCTCGGCAAAAGGCGGGAGCACTTTATCACCAGAAATTCTTCAGAATTTTTCCATGGATATGCTAAGCGAAAAAGGGCTTTCCGAAATGGATCGCTGTGTGTGCCTTCAGCTTCTCTCACAGGACAGACCTGTAAGCAGACAGATGCTGGTTGCCTATCTTGAAGGAAGGAACGGGAAAATTATGGAGGATACCTCTAACTATGCTATTTATGCAGGATTGGTGAGGATATTGAAGGAAGTTAGGGAAGGAAGGCAAAGACAATCTGATAAAACGGACAGGAAGAAATGGCGGATGCTGGTGGAGTAGTAAGAGATATTAATGAAACCAACTGAGATGGGGAGAACATGAAGTATGCAGGAAAAAGGCTACTCTTTGCTTAGCAGTGAGGAGAGAAAAGAGCAGTACAAAAAGTTGATGATAAGTTTACTCAGCGAGTATTATCTGCGAACACGTTCCAATACTATGAAGCGGTTTGAAAACAGCCGGGAGGAGGTCAAAGGCGCTTTCCGCAGAACACTGGAAGCGGCAAAGGTTTATTTACATAACTTTATCTCCGCCGGACAAAAAGGTAAGGTGCGCTATATTCAGCTTTCTTACTTGTTAAGCAATGCCCTGTCAGGAGAAAGGCTGATCAAGGTAGACTTTTATGATGAGAGGTACTATCGGGATATAGAGGAAATAGATTGCTATTGGGATTTTACTATGCTGTTTCCAGAAGAGGAATCAGAATACCTTAACTGTGCGGACAAGCTGAGAGGAGAGCTTATTCGACTGCAATCAGGAGAGCTTTCCCAGCTGAAAATCGGATTAATGGTACTCAATTTCATGGTCTTAAAAGAAATTCTGAGGGAGCTGGTGAAAAGTGAACGACTGTTAGAAGAGTTAAGTCCTTACTGTGGAGATGAAATGTTCTTTATTTACGGAGCATATCTGGATCAGGCCGAAGTAATCCATCATGCGGTACAAGGCTCATGTAAAACAGAAAGAGGGATAGAAGGATGAAATTTTATCTTTTAGAACAACCGGATTGGCCTACAGCAGAAATTGATGTTTTAAATTTTCACCATTCAGTGAACTACAGGGACTTTATTCAGGATCAAATGTATCGGCTTCCGGCTAGACTTATGCTTTATATTCGTCATAAGGAATACGTGGAATATCCAGGTATTTTACTGATGCCGCTGCCTTTGTTTAGTAAGAATATGTGGAAATGTATAGGAAATTTTATGAAAGAGCCTCTTCATACCCACTTCATTTTTATGGATGAAAAGACCCGCCACAGTGAACAGTATTACTGCCCTGCATTTCGGAGGGTAAAGGGAAGGGTGGTAATGGAGGAGCAAAAGGGGAGTATACAGCCTGTCAGCTTATTATCTGAGGAGTGTATACCAGAGGCTATACCAGCACTGTATGTTCAGGATGGAGAGAAGATATGGGTGATGCTTCGCCAGGATTTGTTGGAAAGCCTGATGAGGATGGGATTGTGTGAGGTGAAGCTGCTGCCAATAAAGGGGAGAGATTAAGGGATGAGAAGAATAAATAATTATGCAGATGGTGAATTACCAAGGACTGCCGAGGAGGTATATGAAGAACAGAAAAGTACTTTTTTACCAGAAAATTCAGTAGTCAGTCAAAGTCGGCAGGAGGGGGCAATCACCTGTGAAACTAAGGAATACATAGAGCAAATGATTGCGAGTAGTGGGGGAAATACAGATGCCTATGAAGGAATTTATCACAAGCATTTATATAACACAATGCCTGAAAATGTAGATAGTATAGTAGAAAAAAGGCTGGATTATATACAGGCAAGAATTGATCAGAGAATAGAACTATGTGAGGCAGAGGGAAGCTACGATGTTAGAGATAATGAAGAATTAGTGGAATCCATTACGACAGAGATAAAAAATAGTATGGAAAAGCAGTATGCCGATGCAGCAGCCATAAGTGCATATATGGAATTTCAAGAATATTATGAGAATCCTTTAAATGAGGATAAGCAGTCCAAATTGGAGGCAGTGATGTTTAGAAATAACAAGATGTCTATAGAGGAGGAAAAGCAGAAAATAATAGAGAGATTCGAAGCTATGACCCAAAATGGGGAATTAGAGTATCTGGTACGTGGAGCTCCGCTTCTGTGTTTATATGGTTCACACGCAAGACATCTGGATATGTATCGCTCTCATGGGATATATGTGAATAATAAAGCGGTAGCTTTTGAAGAGGACTGCATTGTAAATAAAAATATATCTTACTTTGGCCATTGTAATGCTCCAGGCTGTTCTTTAACAGAAATAATAAGTCTAAAACTGGGTTCCGTTGTCAATACGGATGGAGTGGCTTTACAAGAGGTAGAAGATTACATCAAGGTAGGAATAAAATGTGTACCGGAATTTGACGGAAAATGGCAGAATCCACATTTAACAACGCTGATTGCCAAAGATGGAGGAGCAGAGGTATTTGGAGATGGGTTGAGCCCTTATCATGCAGCACTAACTACTGCTTCTTATTTAATTTGCAAACAGGGAGGCTTGATTTATCCTCTGACCAGCGGTCAGATCGATGAGGCATATTATTATGCGGCATTTCAGAACTATCCCTTCAATGATTATGGCTCAGAGGCATTTTATAAATGGTGTGAAATGAAGGACATTTGTCCGACTATAGCAGGCCAGCCAGGGCATACACAGTGGCATCAGAAAAGGATAGATAATGCACTGACGGACTTTCGGTTAGCAAAAGAAAAATATGAGAACAGATATCCTGAAAACAGAGTAGAAAGTAACCCCTACAGTAATCCACTGGCATCTCTTGGTGCCTCTGCCGAATACAAGGAAAGTGCAGAATACGAAGTGACTAGAGACAATGCACAGGCAGCGTTTGAATGCTGCCTGCTTGATGCTGACAGAGTAGGAGCAGCAAATATGTCCAGCGAACAAGCAAAAAAATATGGGGATATTTTACAGGATTATTTAAGTTCTGGCATCCTGCAGGAGGAGGAAAAGAAGGAGGTGGTTAGTCGCTATGGTGAATTCCTTAAAGTCTATAGAGGAGCCAGGGGAATAACCGAATAGAAAGGACAGTGCTTTGTGAAAGGGGGAAAAGCATGGAATTTAGAGAAAAGGAAATTTTGCGATTGCGGCAGCAGGGAATAGAGGAAAAATATCACAGCATTTATGACAGCTATGTGTTTATTGGTCGGCAATACATAGAATTTACTATGCAGGATATTTATCCACCCGTGGTAAGGATTATGCTGCCAAAGTTTTTTATGGATATGCCATCTACATTGGCAAAGCAAAAATATCCATCAGAGCACAGACCCACAGTGATTAAAACCAGCCCGGATCTGTCTATTAATTTTGCCTTCCAATATTTTGAAAAAAATATAGCGGAGGAAGATATTCCCAAGGCGGCTCGATATTACTACAGTATGTTCCAAAAGTGTTATCCAGGCTATGATTATCTGGACTTTGATCAATGCTTTCGAGGGGATAAAGATGAAGTATTGGCCTGGTATATTTACAGCAACCCAACCATCACCGATGTAGTATTTAACGTTCACGCTTTTATGGCAGTTGAAGGACATTTATTGCAGGGCATATTTAACGCACCGGAGAAATCTTTTTATGAATGGAAACCATATATTACTGAAATATTTAAGTCCGTAACCTCAGCCAGAGATAACTAAAACAGGAGGAAATGCAATGATAGCGGAGCAGATTAGAGTTACCCCGTTTAACCTGAGCAGGATTATTAGCTGTGAAATAAAAAAAGAACCTAATGAGCATGGGAAGGCATATGTGAAAGGCTACACGGATGCTCAAGATGAAGAAAGCTGTTTACGGATGCTTTCCAAGGAAACCAGTGTTCAGATCGAAGCAATTGATGAATGTGGGCAAAGCAGAGTGATTTTTCATGGAAGAATAAAGGACAGTAAGATTGGGCGGGATAATCAGCTACTGATGGTAGAAATGAATCTGATTACTCATACCAGCTTAATGGATTTGGAAAAAAGGATCCGTGCCTTCCAGACACCGCAAAGAACTTATCAGAGTATTTTTGATACAGTTATGAAGGGTTATTTCAAGGGCGGCTGCATTTTAACTAAGGGGCAGGATGCGATTACAGAAGAATTTATCGTGCAATATCAGGAAACAGACTGGGAGTTCATTAAGCGTCTGGCCAGTCATTTGCAGACGGTAATTGTGCCGGAGGTGCAGACAGAAGGAGTAAAGGTGTATGTAGGGCTTCCTCAAAGAAGCAAGTGTATCCAATCAAATACCACTAGCTACAAGGCCTGTAAGTGGATTCAGGATTATCTCTATAAGCAGCAAAATCAGGTAGAGGGGCTACTGGAAGATGACGAACTATGCTATGAAATTCAGGAGCAGGAGATGATGGAATTAGGAGAGCAGATAGAGCTTTGGGGTAAAAAGTATTATGTCGTAGGAACGAAAAGTTACCTTGACGGTCATCAGATGTGGAGCAACATTCTGTTAAAGAGGCAGAAGGGGGTAAGTGTACCCAAACAATATAATGACAGAATTGTAGGAGCTTCTATGGATGGAAGGATTATGGAGGTTCAGGAAGCACAGGTCAAAATAAAATTGTCAGCAGATGGAGCCGGTGAAGAGAAAAGATGGTTTCCCTTTTCTACAGTCTACTCCTCACCAGACGGAAGCGGGTGGTACTGTATGCCGGAGGTGGGAGATGAAATACGTTTATATTTTCCTACGATAAAGGAAAAGCACGCTTATGTTATCAGTGCGGTACATCTTCCGGTGAATGAGGGAAGTTTTAAAGCGGCACCTACAGGAGGCAGCAGTAGGGGAGGAGAAAGCAGATCAGGAGGATATAGTACAGGCAGCCCGGAAACATATAGCCATAGTGCAAGCGGCTCAGCGGGATATAGTGTGATGAGCGCAGAAGGATATAGTACAAGGCGTGCCGGAGAAGATACTATAGAGGAATCAGAAATCAAAAGTATGGATATACAGGGAGGAAGCAACCCAAAAAAGAATACTGGCAGCAAAATCCGATCCAATCCAAATGAAAAGATTATTCTTACTGAGACAGGAAAAATGGTTAAGTTGACTCCTACACAGATTCATTTGTCAAATGGTAAGGGACTGGACATTATTTTGGATGACCGCGAAGGAATAATGATCCTCAGCGATAAAATGGTCAACATTCGCTCCAATGAAATGGTCAACATAGCCAGCGGTACGGGAGTTGAGTTGGTTGGTATGAATAAGGTACAGTTAAGTCAAGGAAAAAGTACAATTATGCTGATAGAGGAGAAAGTAAGAGTTAGAGGCGCAGAGATACGTATGCAGTAGGGGAGGTGAACGTATGGGAAGTATAGCAACGGGAGAGCTTAAGCTGGAGGGACTCGAAGGGGTCATGCGAATCCTGTCCTTTTCTTTCTGGCAGGAGCCAGGCAAGCACGCTACAGCCAGGCTGGAAGCCCTGGCAGAGGAGGGGCTGGCAGAGGAGCCCGGGCTTTCCCAGCGGTGGATCAGGGTACTGGTGGGAGAGGCTGCAGATCCCCTGTTTTGCGGCAGACTAAGATGGATCGAGCAACAGCAGGTGAAGGGTAACCACC
>SFDP01000046.1 GCA_004558185.1 Lachnospiraceae bacterium
TAACAAATATAATCACTATATAGTGCATTATGCCAATAAAAAGAAGCCCCAACGGGACTTCCTGAAAAATCAGATATTAATCAGCTGTGAATAGTAACAGAAATACAGAAAGGAAGAAAACTATGCAGTTGTATCAGCTTGAAAGAATCTATTCACAGATGGAAAAAGAATTCGGTAAGATGAGAAAAGGAGAAGAAGAGGTCTATTCCATGCTTCTTTTGCCCCTGGAGGGAAATGCATTGAAAGTACACCGGGAATTTCCATCTTCAAACAGTCGTAGGCTGCGGGAAGCCATTGCATTGGTACTGTTTGACATAAAAGAAAGATGCACGGGAGAAAAAGCAGATACTGGAAAATTCAGAAATGAAGATAATGAAAAATTGGAGAAAGCCTTACTCATGGCTTTTGATCCATATACAAATGTGGAAGTAATGGAACTTCTAAAACAGCAGGAAAATACAGAAAAGCTATCGCCGGAAATGCTGAAAAGCTATTACAAATTTCCGGTTATGTGTCTATTAAGAATCAAGGATTCCATCGATACATGGGAGAAGAGATCCGGGGCAGATGGATACTTTGATTTTATTGAAAGTTATATGGGAAGTCAGATAAAAGGAACAGAAATGAACTTCACTCTTATGAGTACGGGATTATGGGAAATGTAATATTTTTTAAGTTTTGTGTAACATAAGAATAGAGGTTCCTGAAATTAGGAACCTCTGTAAAATTAGCTGAAACTGGCTTAACTAAATGACATTGAGGAGATAAGTATGACAAAGAAAATCTTGAGTGCTTTATTGAGTATCGCAGTGATAGCGGCTTTGCTTGCAGGATGCGGAAGCAGGAACGCAGATAATACAGATGAGCAAACAGAAAGTGTAGCGGCAACAACAGATGATGTAAGTAAACAGTCAATAGATAACAGCCATAATAATAGTTCTGCAAATACACTTACAGAGAAAAGTGTTGACTATGAATCGCTTGGAATAAAGAAATATGAATATCCTTCAGAATTTTCTATGGGGGATAATTTAAAAACTGCAATTACCCAGTTGGCACTCAGCGTGGAAAATTTTAACAAGGATTCTGTTGGCAGTGGGAACTGGAAAGAAATCTTTATTGCCAGGTTCATTCAAGATTCGAGGGTATCATTTGATTATTTGAATATGATTTCTGATAAAAACAATGGACAGATTAGCACAGATGAACTTAATTATATTCAGTATTCTCTTACGAATACGGAACTGGATTTTTCATCCTATGCTGATGGCTCTGTAAATAGAAATGATTCTGCAAGTTCATTGAACTATGGTTGGATATCTGGATATGATTATGAGTATACAAATAACGGGGTAATGATTACTGCCGACTTTGAAGTAGGGTATGATGGGACAGACTCAATGCAGAAACGTGAAATCATAGTAGAACTGATTGAGAATCCATATAGCTGTTTTGATGGATACAGTGTGGTTTCTGTTTTGTCTAAGACAGTTACCTCAAGTCTTAAACCGGATAACGGTATCCATATATTTTATGGAACCGATATGATGGATGAGAATAATGGAGTATTTCCATTTGAATTTCTATTCTCAGAGGATGATTTGGGGTATAAACACTTTGTTTATGTGGATATGACAGAGTTACCAGAACTGGCAGAATATGTAAGACAAAATGCGGGAAAGGATTTTAGAGTTACATTTATTTGGAGCGAAGGGAATGCTGATGCCATTGAGAATGTGATACCTGTCGATATTTCACTTAATGAATGAGTATGAAAGATAATACAAGGTAAGTTCCTATATATTTTTAAAAGAAAAAGTAGAGATTAGAGAAAGCCCTGGCTATAACGATCTTTTTGGTGCGAAGAATCAAATTCACCCGTTGATAATGCAGCATAGACCTGATGAGCCTAGACAAATTTAATATTGAAAGAAGATGATGAATTTAATATTGCCGACTGCTTTTTTTAAGTTTACTGGTGAGTTTTTATTGTGCGTTTTATTTTTCTATGTCTGTTATTTTGGGATGATATATACTATAGGAAAACAGTATATAAAATCCTCTGTTTGAAAATAGCCAAATCAGTTGAGCCTGCTTACCCTAAAAAGATGCACCTCCAATTTTTAACCTGCAAGTATAATGACAGCTAAAGAAAATCGTGTTATATTACGATAAAGATTCATTAGTGCAAGAGCATGGCGGAATGTAACTGCCAGTTCAGAAGACTTCAACGGAAATAAATATTGAAAGGGTAAGTAACTTGAAGCAACTCTTGCGATGGAGGGAAAATGGGAAAAAGGACAATACTTATTCTGGCAGGAGCAGCTGTTTGTGCTATTGCTGCTGTAATTGCAGTCAGGTTGAACATATCTGTTAATCGGGAGGATACATCGATATCAATTATCGGTGGAGTGGATGGTCCAACATCGATTTTTATAGCCGGGAAAATACCGGGAGAAGGTGAGAAAGGGGCTGAATATACCTCTATGACTATGGAAGAGGCGAAGGAATGCTTTCAGGCTTCTGGTGATTATTTAATTGTGGATGTCAGAAGAGCGGATGAGTATGCAGAGGGACATATCCCGGGAGCGATCAATATAGCAAATGAGGATATAATAGCAAGTGAACCGGCAGAGCTTCCGGATAAAAATCAGACAATATATGTTTACTGTAGGAGTGGAAACAGGAGCAAGCAGGCCTCAGCTAAGCTCGCAGCTATGGGATATAAGAACATTATTGAATTTGGTGGAATCCTTGATTGGACAGGAGAGATTGAGAAGTAGATGAATATACAGATTTTCGGCACAAGAAAGTGCAATGATACAAAGAAGGCTGAACGTTTTTTCAAAGAACGTGGTATCAAATATCATTTTATCGATATGAAAGAAAAGGGCATGAGCAAGGGAGAGTTTACCTCTGTTGCCCAGGCTAATGGCGGAATTGAGAATATGATCAATTGGGAGGGCAGGGATCAGGATACACTTGGCCTGATTAAGTATATTGCGGCTGAAGATAAGCTGGAGAAGGTTCTGGAGAATCCGCAGGTAATTAAGACTCCGATCGTCAGAAATGGGAAGCAGTCTACCCTTGGCTATCAGCCGGAGGTTTGGAAGGGCTGGGATTAAGGTAGGTGAAAGCATGAAGGTATATGGAACGGACATTTGTATTGACTGCAGAAACTATAAAGCAATTCAACAGGCAAGAGGGTTCCGGGCGGAGTACATCGATATAACAGAGAATACCGATAATCTGAAAGAGTTCTTACGGTTAAGAGACAGTGACCCGGTATTTGAATCGGTTAGAGCCCATAGTGGTATTGGAATTCCTCTTTTTGTCAGAGAAGATGGAGAAAAAACCTTTGATATTGACGAGGCGCTTGCATGGATCGGGCAGGAGCCGGTCAGAGAAGAGGAGATGGCAGAGAAGAGAAGCTCATGCGGAATAAATGGCTGCAAGTAGTAAGAGGGGGATGGAGCCAAAGAGATGAGGAGCCTCCATAGCTTACTGGAGCCTGTGCTTAAAGATAACAAATCTAAAGCAGATTAATCAGATCAATTTCAGAACCCCATTCACAAAATCGCTGTTATACAGCTTTCCTTTTGCATAGGTGGTTGCTTTGCCGCATAAATGTTCAATGCTGTGTCTACCCCGGTAAGCAGGATGTTCATTGCATTGAATATTTGTATGGCTCTGAATAGCTGCATCCAATTTACCTTTTTCGAAAATTATTTGGAGAAAAACAAACAGGGGGAGCAACCAATGAGAAAAATGATAAGCCTACTGCTAATTCTTACTTTGGGGATTGGTCAATTGCTTGGCTGTGGAACCAATCAAAGAGTGGATATGGAGGAAGAAAAGGGAAGCATTTCGTTGTCTGCGGCAGAGGAACAGAATGCAGACAGTGAAGAATTTACAGATATACGGGAATTGACCTGGGAGGAAGCAATTCGGCAAAGAGCTTTAGGAAAGTATACCCCTGCTGCCCTGCTGACATCCGGAGAAAAGGAAGTGAATATAGAGCAAGGGCAGTTTTTCTATGGGGCATTCATGCTCAGTCTTCCGGAAGGGGTCTCGGCAGCCGTTCAGTATCTGTCATCGGGGGAGCAAGTGGTAGAGCTGTACGGATTGGAAGCGTATCATGAAGAGGTAGGAGAGGTTGCACCGATTCTAGGTTTTTCATATTTTGATGCCAAATACGAAAATAAGGAAACATTGTTGACGGCTCTCCTCAAGTACTTCTCGGGGAGTGAGGCTGTTAGCTTGTATGCAGACGATGAAAAAAGGAATACAGCTATAAGATCACTCAATATCCCTGGAGTTATTATGTTTTTGTCAGAGAAACCGACGTTTATGTGGTAGAGACTCCTGCTTCAGAGGAAAACTTCAGCTTTGCCTGGCTTTTGGAAGAAGGCAGGGCAGGCTGGGGAGATGGAGCGGAAGAGGCGGTATTTACCGGTCAGGGAAGCGGTTCTGCTTATCGGTTTGTTCTTTTGGGTACAGAAAGCGGCTTTTTGCTGAGCGGTAAGGACAGGAGAGTGGATCTTTATCTGGAGGGCTATTATGAAAACCCCTATCAGATTATTCAAGACTCTGGCTACTGGGGAAATCTGGAAGCTATGGACATGAATTTTGACGGATATAGTGATTTAGCCCTCTATGAAACCTATTACCTGTGGAATGCTGGGCAGAAGGAATATGTGGCAGCCCAAACAGAGCTCATAGGCCTGGATTTCGATGACGTACAGTTTTTTTCAGAAACAAATACTCTATGGAACGGGAGTGAAGAGTATGACGAAGATACCTGGAGAAAGAAAGCCGAGGTAGAAAACCTTTGGCAATGGGAAGGGGATGCTCTGGTAAAAAAAAGGGAATGTCGGACAGAAATAGAAGAAACGGGAATGAGAATATGGGCTTATGAAGGCAGCAGAGATAATCTTCTGTTCGATGAGTTTATCCCAAAGGAAAGCGAGAAGGAGAGCAAAAAGAAGATGCAGACTCTCTATGAGCGGTTTTATGAAGGCTATGTGCCAAAGGAGGCATATGCTCTGGCTCATAGTCGGCCGGCAGAGACAGACTGCATTCCCCAGGAGTTAGTGGACAATCTGATTTTTGCCTTGGAAGAGGGAAGGGAAAGCCAGGAGCTGGAAGGGCTTTGGAACAGAAGAGAGCTCTCGCACAAAGAAGTGCTCCAGCTTGCCCGGGGAAATATAGACATTCGGAAAGAGATTTTGGATGCTCAGGCGATGGGGGGCTTTCGTATGCTGGAGGCAGACCTGGATAACGATGGCCTGTCGGATATTCTGAGCCAGACCTACTACGGGGGAACGGCAGGCTTCACCGACTATGTATTTTTCCAGGGGCAGGAGGATGGCAGCTTTAAAGAAACGGAGCGGCTTGGCTCTGTCCTGCAGGATTTTGACATTATTGAATATCAGGGGAAGAATTATTTTTATCAGGTAGAATTTGATTATGGGAAAAAGGTCGATGCAGGTTTGATTATTTGCTGCTTTCAAAACGGAAGATTGACAGAAGAAGTTACTCTGTGGAAAGAATTGGAAGACTATGAACTGCAGGTTCTTGAATGTGCCTCTCTGGAGTATGAGGGGCTTGTAGATGATATGCTTCAAAAAGCCTGTGATGTTCAGGAAAAAATCAGGGAATACGAGACTATAGTGGGAACGGCAGAGAAAATAAAGGAAGGAGAAGAGTGGAGCTTTTCCTGTGATTTGGATAATGATGGAATGGCAGAAGACTATAATAAGGGTATCTGGAGCAGCTCCAATATGTGGACTCAGGACTGCATAATCTTCAACGGAGAGGAGGATGCCGGAATTGACATGGTATGTGAGGCTATGGAGAGCCAGGACTGGCAGCCGATTATGATGTGGGCAGATGTCTATGCCGGAAAAAGCATTATTCATACAGCTTATTATACCAATACGCTTTATGACTTCAAAATGGTGGGATATATGGTGTCGGAGAAAGAATACAGGGAGGTATATCAGCTTTTGGGAACAGCCGGGGAGTATGTAGACTGTGTACGAAGAGGGATATATTTCCCAGTCGATAACAGAGAATGATGAGAACCCGATGTACAGCTATCGCAGGAAAAGTTTGATTGAGCTATTGACAAAAAGAAAGGCAGATGATAATATGCCTATAAACCAACTAGATTAGTAGGTATTAGTTGACGAAGGAGGAAAAGGAGTATGTACAAATTGTGGGAAGCCTTAAAAGAAGCGAAGAAGTACCGTTGGGTGGAACTTTCCCATTCATTGAACAATGACAGTCCATTCTGGGCAGGAATCCCGGAAGGCTCTGTGGAGCTTGGGACCACCTGTTTTGACTGGGGAAATGAGATGCTTGAATGTCGTATCCAGACATTTAAGTTCCCAGGGCAGTTTGGTACGCACATTGATTTTCCGGGACACTTTATTAAAGGAAGAGAACTTTCGGAAAAGTATGGTGTACAGGATTTGATTTTTCCTCTCTGTGTAGTCGACGTGACTGAGAAAGTGAAAGCAGACCCTACCTATGTCGTGACAGCAGATGATATTCGGGAATACGAAGCGAAATACGGAGATATTCCGGAGGGTGCATTTGTAGCAATCAGGACAGACTGGTCTAAGAAATGGCCGGATATGGATGCTCTGTCGGGGCTTGCAGAAGATGGAAGCGAGAATTTTCCCGGCTGGTCCATAGAAGCGCTTCAATATATTTATGAAGTACGCAATGCAGCAGCTAACGGCCATGAAACATTGGATACCGATGCATCGGCTGAAGCGGCAAAGGCCGGAGATTTAGCTTGTGAGCGTTATGTACTGGATCAGGGGAAACTGCAGGTAGAAGTGCTTACGAATCTTGATCAGGTGGCTCCGGCAGGAGCAGTGCTGATTGTCTCTTATCCCAGGATCGAGGGTGCAACCGGTCTGCCGGCACGAGTATGGGCAATTACAGAATAGAAAGAAATTTGAATCCAGCCAGGCGGCTGCTTTACGAAAAGTGGTAAAAGCAGTCGCTTTTTTGTTGTTTTTATTTTCACAAAAGAAACATACTTTTTTCAATGTCCTTTCACATATTTATTATAGTCTGGTACAAAAAAGGAAGGAGTACACATGAAAGTATGATTGAAGTCTCTCATCTGGTTAAAAAGTACGGAAATCACCTGGCCGTAGATGACCTTTCTTTCTCCATGGAGGAAGGAAAAATCTATGGCTTTTTAGGAGCCAACGGTGCAGGAAAAAGCACGACCATGAATATCATGACGGGGTATCTGGCGGCTACAGGCGGTGAGGTGAGGATACGGGGCTGCGACATATTGAAAGAGCCGGAAAAGGCCAAAAGAGCCATCGGTTATCTGCCGGAACAGCCACCTCTGTACATGGATATGACGGTAGAGGAGTACCTTTTTTTTGCGGCACAGCTTAAACAGATTTCAAAGGAGAAGAGGAAGGAGGAGGTGCTCCGGGTCATGGAGGAAACGGATACTGCCCAGGTGGCGCAACGTTTGATCCAAAATCTTTCCAAGGGTTACAGGCAGAGAGTGGGATTGGCTCAGGCTATTTTAGGAAATCCGCCTATTGTTATTCTGGATGAACCGACAGTGGGGCTGGATCCCAAGCAGATTTTGGAAATCAGGGAACTGATTCGTTCCATGAAGAAAGAGCACGTGGTTTTACTAAGCTCCCATATTTTATCTGAGGTATCAGCAATCTGTGATCAGATTTTGATCCTGTCCAGGGGAAAACTGGTGGCAGTAGACAGTCCCGAGAGACTGGTGGATAAGCTACAGCTTAAGCATGGGGCTTCGGCAAGACTGGAGCTTTGGCTTTTGGGAGATGAGGACAGGGCGAAGGAGGTGCTTGCTTCCATGGAAGAAATTCACCTTTTGGAATGTCAGAATCGGGAAGGGGGACAATGCAGAGTCCTTCTGGAGGCAAATGGAAAAGAGGATATCAGGGAAAATTTATTTTATTTACTGGCTCAGTATAAACTTCCTATAATGAAGCTGCTGACAGAGGAACGAAGCCTGGAGGAGGTATTCCTTGAGCTTACAGGCAACGAGGAGGGCTCTGCGGGAAAAGGCATGGAACAGGAAGCAGAAAGAGAGGTGACGGAAGATGCTGGCAATTTATAAAAAGGAATTAAGATCCTATTTTCACTCTCCACTGGGGTGGTTGTTTTTAGCTGTATCCATAGCACTTATGGGAGTCTATTTTATGGCTGTGAATTTAAGCTCCGGCTATGGCAATCTGGCTTATATGATTTCCAGCATTGCCATTCTGTTTTTATTTACCACTCCTCTGTTAACCATGAAATCTTTGGCAGAGGAAAGAAAGAGCAAAACGGATCAGCTTTTATTCACCTCTCCTATCACCGTTGGTAAAATTGTTATAGGTAAGTATTTGGCTATGCTGACCTTATTGGGAGTGATCTGTATCATTCAGTGTTTGCTTCCGATCCTGCTGTCCTTTTTTGGAACCGTAGCCTTTGGGGAGTCCTATACGGCTATCCTGGGGTATTTTCTTTATGGGGCGGCCTGCATGGCGCTGGGACTGTTTATCTCAGGATTAACGGAGAGTCAGCTTATTGCGGCAGTGCTCAGTCTGTTCACTTTTTTTATCACCTACATGATGGGAGGAATATGCAGTCTGATTTCCTCCACCGGAAATCTGCTGACGAAGCTGTTAAGTGTATTCGACTTTTACAGTCGCTTCCAGACGTTTTTGACAGGAACCCTGGATTTGGCTTCGGTGCTGTATTTTCTGACGATAATTTTTCTGTCACTTTTCGGAGCAGTGCAGGTGATTCAAAAAAGAAGGTTTACCCTTTCCTCCCGGAATCTGTCACTGGGAGCTTATAATTCTGCTTTATCGCTGATTATCCTGGCGGTATTGGTACTGCTTAATCTTATGGCGGCAGAAATTCCTGTTTCCTATCGGAAGCTGGATGTGACAAAAGAAAAGCTGTATGAGCTGACGGATACTTCAAAGGATATGCTGTCTGAGCTTCAGGAGGATGTGGAAATCTATGTTCTTCAGGCAGAGGATAAGCAGGATACCGTAGTGGGAGAAACCCTGAAGCGCTATGCAGAGGCTTCCGGGCATATTCGGATCTCCTATCAGGATCCGGTGGCTAACCCTAACTTTTATCAGCAGTATACTACAGATAATATTTCCATGAACTCATTGATCGTGGTTTCAGAAAAAAGATATAAGGTAATTGACTATTATGATTTGTATGAAACCCAGTTTGATTACAGCACCTACAGTACCTATGCCAGTGGTTATGACGGAGAAGGGGAACTGACCAGTGCTCTGGACTATGTCACCAGAGAGGAGATGCCCGTAGCCTATAGCCTTACGGGACATGAGGAAAGCAGCCTGGAGCAGAGCTTTCAGGATGTGATCAAGAAAGCAAATCTGACCCTGGAGGAGCTCAGTCTGCTGAAAACGGAAAGTGTTCCGCAGGATACTCAGTTTTTATTCATCAATGTGCCCAGAGTGGATTTGTCAGCCAATGAAGCAGAGGCTGTTTTGGAGTATCTCAGAGGAGGAGGTAAGCTGATTGCAGTTCTTCCGACAGGAACAGATATTCAGACGGCAATGCCCAATTTGCAAAGGATATTGGATTATTTTAATGCGACAGTACAAAGCGGGATCATTCTGGAAGGCGATGCGAATTATTATTATCAGAATCCTGCCTATCTTTTACCCGATATAGAGGCAGCAGCAGCAACCTCGGACTTTTACAACAGCCGTTATATTTTTATGCCCTTTGCTCAGTCGATTTCGGTGGAGGAAACGGAGGATATTTACACCACGGCTTTATTGAGTACCACTGCATCAGCCTATTTGAAGCAGAATCTGGAGGAAATGACTGCCTATGAAAAGGAAGAAGGAGATTTGGAAGGTCCCTTTACTACTGCAGTGTGGGTAGAAAAGACCCTGACAGGGGAAGAAAACTCTGCTGCTGAGGAAGGAGGAATAGAGGCGGAAACTCTCACCAGCCAGCTATATCTGTTTGCTTCTGAAGCCCTCTTTACTCAGTCGGCAGATCAAATGGTGTCAGGCACGAATAGTCTATTGTTCAGCAATACCATACAGTCCCTTATCGATGGCGGGGAGGCTTCCGTTACCATACCGGTAAAAGCCTATGCGGAAAATGGAGTTATGGTCAGTCAGGGAATGGTACTTCTTTGGGGAGGCCTGGTAGTAGTAATTATCCCATTGGCCTTGTCGCTTACCGGACTTGTTATCTGGCTGAAAAGACGAAAGCTGTAGAAGGGCAGGAGGCCAAAAATTAGTATGTTGAGACAGGGTAAGAAAGACTTGCGATGAGATAAAGGCTTAGATTGAAGGGAAAATAATCCTTGTTATTGCGCTGTGAGACAGCAGGCGGAATGGAGATAATGATGAGAAAAAAAGGAAAATTGCTGCTTATGCTGGGACTGCTTGCAGTGTGTATAGCAGGCTATGTATGCTTGCGCAGCATAGACTGGAAAGAGGAAACGGAAACGGATAACCGCTTTAATGTGCAGTCCATATCAGAGGCCATTGAGGAAGCAGAGCAGGAAACAGAAACAGGAACAGAAGCGGAAACAGAGACAAATGTAGAATAGTGTGCAGGAGTGACAAATAAATACGAATAAGAAAGGGACTTCCTCAATTTTTAAAAGGCTATGACGGTAACGGTTATAGCCTTTTTCATGCGGTAATTACCGTAGAAAATAGAAACCACAATGAATTACAACACAAGGGCGCTGACCCAAACAATCTACACAAATGCTTGACGACGCCATTCTATTGCGATAGAATGGCGTTATACTAGTGGAGTAGAACGGAAGGCCTCATGAATACTAAGTTATTTGATAGTGAATTAAAGATAGTAGAGATTCTTTGGAGAGAAGGTGATATAACAGCAAAACAAATAGCAGAGTTCACCAAGAGAGAAATAGGGTGGAGCAAAACCACCACCTATACAGTTATAAAAAAGTGTATTGAGAAGGGAATCATAGCAAAAAGAGAACCTGGTTATATATGCCATGCATTAGTCAGCAAAGCAGAAGTTCAGTGTTTTGAAACAAATGAATTGATTGAACGAATTTTTGATGGAAAGGCAGATTTATTGGTTGCTCACTTGTTGGGTAAGGGAAGGCTGTCAAAAAGTAGCCTGGAGCATCTTAAAAATCTTGTGGAACATCTTGGGGTAGATGTTCAACGCTTGAAATGATTAACAATGATGATGGAACATTTTACAGAGGAGCAGGCTATACAGAATATAACCTCTGGTCAATTGGAAAAGGAAGGAAGATATAGATGACTAAAAGGAAAGTGTTTTGGAGTTTTGTACTGGCAGTAGTTATAGTGTTTGGGGGATTATTTTTGCTAAAGAAGAACCACAAAGAACAGCTTCCTGTTTTATTTTACACCTATCAGGAAGGAAGTGAAGGGTTTTATCCTTATTGGGCTGATTGGGATTATTCCAAAGGGGAAATTTCCTCTGCCGATAATCCTTTGAAAATATCTATGCTTCCACTGAGCTATCAGCCGGATATTCTATATGAGAATCAGTGGTTTACTCAGGAGCCTTCTCCTAAAACCGGAAGAGGTGTTTATATTCGTGAAGGAGTTACCAGACATAATTTTCATGTGCAGATAGCGTCTTTGGCGGAATTTGTGGATATTTCCCTGGCTTGTCCCGATGTAATTTCTGAGGAAGCATGGGAGAATGCGGAGCTGCTGAAAGCAGACTACGATACTGTTGGGAAAAAACTTACCTTAGTTATGGAAATCGATCCGATGGATACGGCAGAAAAGAACACTCTGCTGGTAGGAAGGACAAGGCTAAACGACCCTGATAAGGTGACCTGGGAACTCTTTGAACTGGATACGGAGAATTATTTTGATTTTCAATTAGGTAACCAGATTGTTACAGAGGGAGAATGGTTGTATGGTGTCAATGGAGAGCATCCTGTAAAGCATCCTGTCAGGATATCCTTAAAAGACGGAACAGTAGAAAAGCTCGAGAAATTGGATGAAACAGTCAGAGGCTTAGTGGCAGATACAGGACAAGAGGATAAGCTAATTTCTACAAGAAGTGTTTTGCCTGTAGGCAGATGTGGAGAAAGGATTATTTGGGGATGGACCATAGTCACTGCTGAGGGTACAGAAGATTTGTTCTGTTTATTTGAAGACGAAACTTTAATAAGTGCAATTCACATACAAAGTGACGGAATTTGGGAGGTATATGACAGCAGGAGAAATGTATCTAAGATGAATATGGATAAAGTATATCAAAATGAAGTGTATTTTCCACAGTAAGAATTATAGGTGCAGGAAAAGTATAATTGCTCTATTATTAGAGCTCCGGAATTATGTACTTTTTTCTTTTCAAAGTGTTATAATAAGAACAAGGACAGAAACGGAGGTGCGAGCGTGAAAACGATGAGTAAATCCGAAAAGGAAACTTGCAAGGAAAGAATTTTATGTATCGACAGTAATTTGGATGCTCTGATCTGGCGGCTGCGTGTAATTGAGGCGGCAGAAAAGGAACTGGTTTTTGTTACTTTTGACACCGAAGATGATCTGAGCGGAAGGGCGCTGATGGCGGCGTTTCTTAATGCATCTGAACGTGGGGTGAAGATTCGTATGCTGATTGATGGAATCAGCGGACGGCTGCATCAGAAAAAGAACGACTGCTTCATGGTACTGGCCAATGCCGAGAATGTGGAGGCCAGATTCTACAATCCCCTGACCATGAAGAACAGAAAGTCTGCCAGCTATCGAATGCACGATAAATATTTGATCGCTGACGATTACCTGTATATTCTGGGAGGCAGAAACAGCAACGATTTGTTTTTGGGAAATTTTCGGGATAAGTATAATGTAGACAGAGATATTCTGGTTTATGAGCCGGAAAAGGAGGATACCTCGCTTTGTCAGCTTAAGGAGTATTTTGAACGGATATGGGCCTTGCCCACCAATGGAGTCTTTGCCCGCAGGATGAAGGAGGAAGTAAGAAAAAACGGTGAAGAAAAGCTAAGAAAGCATTACCACCTGCTGCAGAAGGAATACCCGGAGGTTTTTTGGAGACCGGAATGGGAAAAAGAGACCATGGCAGTGGAAGGAATGCGTCTTCTTTCTAATCCGGTAGAGGCCAGCTTCAAAGAGCCTAAGCTCTGGGAGCAGCTTAGTGAATATATGAATCAGGGACAGAAAATTTTTATTAACACGCCTTACTTCATCTGCGATGACCGGATGTACGAAGAACTGTCCTATCTTTGTGCCAGTGGGAAGCGGGTACAGATGATGACCAATGGGGTGGAAAACGGAGCCAATCTGGCAGGCTGTGTGGATTATCTCAATGAGAGACCTAAAATTCTGCAAATGGGCATGGAGGTTTATGAATACCACGGAGGTCAGTCCGTTCATCGAAAAACTGTACTGGTAGATCAGGATATCAGTATTGTAGGCTCCTTCAATTTCGATATGCGAAGCACCTACCATGATACGGAGCTGATGCTGGTGATTAAGAGTAAGGAGCTGAACCGGCAGCTTCGGGAGGTAGTCAGGAAGGATATGGAGGTGAGCAATCATATCATGCCTGATGGAACCGAGCGGCAGGGCAAGCATTATCAGAAGGCCAGTATCTCCAGAAGGAGAAAGGCTACCTACCATATGCTCAGGCCGGTATTAAAGCCAATACGGCATTTGCTGTAATTGAATACAATGAGGTTAGGGGCAAAAGCCCCTAACGATGACACCTGCGGATTGATACGTACTTCGTACTCTCACAATCCTGCAAAATCATACAATAGGATAAAGGAGAAGCATAAGGACAAAATGCTTTAGAGCAGAGGGAAGGATGAAAAGGGCAGAGAAGGACAGCGCTGAGAATAAGCAGTTTCTAAGTATGATTTTTATGAGTATTTTGGCGGGGATTTTTAGTGGACTTTATCTCTACACGGCAAAGTACAAAGGGAGAATACTGGAAGAATCGATAATTCTCTATGTATTGGGCCAGCTTATGGTATATTATGTAACCGTGCTGCTTTTTCTGTGTTCACTTATTTATGGAATTAAGAGCTACCGGAAAACCAAAAAGCTCATCTATGGAATTCCCTGTATAGGCATATTGCTCACAATGCTGTTGGCACAATTCTTCTTTGCTGAAATTAATCGGGATCAGATGAACTATAGCGTATATTTGAACAAGAGGAAAGAAATTATTGAGAAAATAGAAACAGGAAGCTGGACTGCAAACGATGCCGGGAAAATAGAGCTTCCGGCTGACTATAAAAAAGAAGTAAGAAAAGGATTGGGTCATGTATATCTGGTTCACACAGGGAAGGGAAACGGAATATATTTTATGGCCTCACCCGGCATGGAAGGCTCCTCAGGCTATGTGTATTTAACGGATAAGATACCTGAAACGAATAGCTATAGCACTGGACAGATCACCCTGCTGAGGGAATACGATTCCCAGTGGTACAGTTGTGCAATAGTGGATTAAAGCATCAGCAAAGCCTCTAAAGGAAAGCTGCGTAGCAGCGGTTTTGCGAATGAGGTTCTGAATAGTTACAGACAGAGAAAAAGTGCTCCCGGCGCCAAAAACTTAGGTGTTTTGGCACAGGGAGCATTTTTTCTCTGTCTGTCGGTCTCACATCCAATCAATATAGTCAGGATGAGTATTCATATAATTCTGATAATACCTGTAGGCCAGCCTTCGGGAGAAGTTGAGGGTTCGCAAAGACTGCCTTCCCAGCATGGGGTAAAGCCGGGGAGAAAAATCAACGGGATTGCCATGGCTTATGCTCAGCAGTCCGTAACAAAAATTATCATACCAGGAATGGGCCAAATCGGAATCATAAAAGGTAATCCCGGTATCTGCTTCAATATTTTCCACCAGTTCAAAAATGGCCGGTGCTGCATCAAGAGAAAGATCATCCAGGTAAAACAGGCTGTCGTGCTCATTTCTAACGTAATAATGGTAGCCCCTGTCATCCTCTATGATGAAAAAGCTGTGAGCAATGTTGTACCGGGCGATCCAGTAGTCCGGATGGGAAAAGGAAAAAAGCAGATACAGCAGGGTAGTGGAAACGACAAAATACCGCACCAGAGGAAATTCCTCTCTGTAAATAAAAATCAATGCACCGGTGACCAAAAAGCTGATCACGACAAGCATCCACAGCACAAATACCCGAAGGAAGGTCAGATGATACCATTGAATATACAAAAGCATACGGTAGGCGCTGGAGGCAATCATAATATAGGTACAGACGCAGATGAAGGTAAGAATAGCCTTCAGCACTTTATGCTCACCAAAATGCTTTTTGCAGATCAGTACCAAAGTCAGGTTCAGCACACAGATAAAAACCAATTGGAAAAACCCTTCCCTGGCGTAAGAGGAATAGGTATAGTTTCCGGGAAGTGTGCCAATGCCGCCAAAAAGGTAGACCAACTGCACCAGACAGAAAAGCGCATAAATAAAGGACAGCATTCCGGTAAAGGTAATCGCAATAACAGGCTCAAAACGTTTCGGATCCCGCACATTTTCCTTCAAAGCGTGCTTGTCAAAGCAGCGAAGCAGACAATAGGCGGAAAAGAAGGCGAATAAAAACAGCCATACGATTCTCAATACATTATTCAAAAGAAAGATATCCAGGTCAAAATAAAGCAGGTGAAGAAGAGCATTGCCAAATACGGCGTCGGCCTTGCCTAAAAGGATAAGAACCACAAAAAGCAGGGGAAGGGCAATAAGTACGCCATAAAAAATGTATTGTCCCTTGGATTGTTTTTCGGCACCGGCCTTTTTTTCTTTTTGGTAAAGAGAAAAATCGATAAACGGATAAGGAATGAATTCCATACTTCCAAATATGGTTTCCGCAATATGGCCTGCCCATAGAAGCAGGCTCCACTTTTTCGTTTCATACAGGCAGCCTAAAGCCATATAGAAAAAGAGCAGGAAAATAGCGACCTTATTCAGAAAAATCAATACCCAGGAATCGGTCATACAGGTGGAGATTCCCAGAAGGATCAGGCTAACGGTGAGAAATTTGGTGTTTTTGGCGGTAAGCCCGCACTTTTTCAAAAAGAGAAAGAAAAATAAGCAGGTTCCGCCTACAAAAAAAGGGTAGGTAAGCCCCGAATGGTTGCGGTATAAAAACAGAGTAAAGAAAAAAGCATAAATCAGGCTTCCCAAAGAGAAAAAGGGAAAAAGCGGATGAGCCTTTGGGCAGGCTTTGTTGGTTTGATTATTCATAATTACCTCTCATTCTGCTGCTTTAGCAGCATTTTAATCTCAGGGACCTTGTGCATCAGCATGGGTCCCGTTTCCTCCATGTGTGCAAAATGAATCATCCGATTATTCAGAATCTGTTCTCGACTCATCTGCCATATATTCCAGAATATCTCCGGGCTGGCAGTCCAGTGCCCGGCAGATGGCATCCAGAGTGGATAACCGTATTGCTTTAGCTTTATTGTTTTTCAGAATGGAAAGATTGGCCAGAGTGATATCTACCTCACCGGCAAGCTCGGTAAGTCCCTTTTTCTTCTTGGCCATTTCCACATCCAGATTAATCTTGATTGCCATGGCAGCCTCCTTAAATGGTCAGATCGTTTTCCAGCTTATACTGCACGGCCTTTGCAAAAACCTGTGACAGCACCTTACTGAAAAGACCCGCTATAATAAATACCAGTACGACCACCATCACAGCAGGAGTAAGATAAAGAAAAATTCTCAGGCTGGTGATGGCAGCAATGAAGAAGCTGTATGTACCCATTTTTCTCAGACTGACAACGTTCTCTTCTACAAAGCAGTCGTCCTCAAGCACCGTCTTAAATATCTTTCTCAGTTCATAGATGATCAGTACAGCAAAAATTCCGGCCAGGATAAAAATTACGGATAATTGCAGTACATTCTCCCTGAAGTAACGATTATACCGGCCATACCCTCTAATCATGGCCGGGACCAGAAGTGTAGTAAGTATTCCGGCATAAAACAGGAAGTCTAACATTCCCTTGGTGAAAACCGTCAATTTGTCCTTCATGATTACCTCCATGCTGAAGCATTAAATTCGACCCCGCTGCAAGCTGCGGCAGAAGGGCGGGCAAGTTAGTTACCTTAATTGGAATATATCACCATAAAAATTGATTGTCAATAAAAATTTATTGAAAAACAATAAATAATTATTTTGTTTCAATATTTATATGATGTTAGGGTCAAAAGCCTCTAACTATGATACCTACGGATTGTTACGTACTTCGTACTCCCACAATCCTGCAAAATATTCGCATATCTTGGTGCTTACGCCCCACTTTTAAGCTCATATTTTGGCGGGTCTCAAGGACATTCACCCACATTTGAGCAAGCTCATGTGGGTTCAGACCTTTTGACCCT
>SFDP01000047.1 GCA_004558185.1 Lachnospiraceae bacterium
GCATTACTGTTTATTTGTCAAGGTGCTTGCCTGAATCAGGCTGCTGTGTCAGGGGATTTCCCTTGCGACAGCTTACTCATACTACCACAGCTGTTTTTCTTTGTCAACAACTTTTTTCTACATTTTTTTCTGGCATTTTTTTCCGGTATTTTTATCCCCCATTATCACTGCATTCCACACAATATTTTGGTGATTTCTTCCATGGTGGCACCCTTCGGTATCCTGTGTGTACCTGCGATCAATTTGCGGTCATAGCCGTTTGAAAGCAGATACTCATCATATTCTTCCTTCGAATCGATCATGCCTGCTTCATATAGCTTGCTGCTGATCGTGCTGCTTCCAGTTTTCCGCTCAACGGTAATAAGAATATAATTCTCCTCCTCTGTTGAAACTGTTTCCTGCTGGAGTTCTTTCCCTGTATCCTCCCCGGTTTCATTCCTGCTCTCGGCAGAGGGCTGCTCCGAATCAATTGTAGAAGGCTCCTCGTTTGCCTTTGGGGTTTCCTCCGGTATGATATTCTCACCGGCATTCTCTTCTGTTTCAGCTTCCCTGGTCGCCAAATCTGCCAAAACAGTTTCTTCCACCATTCCCAGCTGTGCTGCTCTAACCTTAATTTGGGCATCCGTCATGGGCTCTGTTTTCTGGCTGATCCCCAAAATCACTGCCGTAACCAGAATACCAATGCCCAGACCCCTTAAATACTGTTTTACATCCATACTATGTATGCTTCTCCTCTTCTAACCCCTTCATCTACATTCCTTCAAACAGACCAATTACCAGTTGTACCTCTCCGTTCCCCAGACCAAGCTCTCTGGCAATAGCCATGTTGGACATTCCTTCCCTATGGAGCTTAAGAATCTTTTCTTTATTATTGCTTCCTGCTTCTTCTTTTCCTGCAGGTATATCCTTATTTCCCTCCGAATTAATCGTAGTCTTTGCACGAGCACCGCCTTTTTTCGCCGGTGCTTTCTTTTTCGGGGACACCTTTTTCACTGGCTGTACGACAAAGGGCTGCTCCTCCTCCATAATGACTTCCGGTATGCCCAGTGCCAGCTCCTGAAATTCCTGTTCGCCTGCTTCTGTCACCAACTTTTCTGCAATATCTTTAGAATCTTCTTTTTTCCTCTCAGTCAGGTCTTCTTTTTCTTCTTTTTCCTGCTGCTTATTAGCCAGCACTTCTATCCCACTGATTAAAGGACCCTTCTGCTCTCTTTCCCGAATACTCTCTTCTATACTGATTTCTACTGCTTCTTTAATTGCCCGCATCAGGTTTTCGCTGACTGCAAGCTCGACCTCCTTCTGAACGGTCTTTTCGATTCTGTCCTGAAGATCCTCCTTGATGGAAGTATCGATTGCCTCCTGAACGGTCTCCTGCAGCATATTCCCTATTTTTTCGATCAGAGAATCTCGTATAGACCCCCTCAGCAAATCACGGGTTACATCCTGAACAGTAATTTCCAGCTTCTGTCTTGCTTCTTCTACGGCACTGCTGATTTCACCTGCAGTATACTTGATCTGATCATGCTTATTGTTCAGCATATCATATAAAAACACTGCTTCTTCATGATTTTTATGAATCTGCTCCAAAACGGTGTCCGAATATTCCTGAATAGCCATAATCTTTTCATTGGTGATACGTTCCATATAGCGTTCCGACTTTTCTCCGGAGGACACCATACTCTCTTCTACCTTTTCTTCTATCCCGATTCGAATCGTCTGCAGCTCTCTCTGCAAAAAAAGCTTGAGCTTTTTTTCCTGTTCTTTTATTATGCCATCTTCCTGCTTTGCATACTTATCCGGCACTAAAAAGCTGGCAGCAAAGACGGCAATTCCAAGTATAATTAAAACTATTTCTGTTACTCCCATATCAATTTCAGCCGGCCAAGGGCCGGCTGCCTCCATCATATTTTAACATCAAATCCCGTTTCCCGTTTGGGAACCACACGCCCATCCGATTTCTGACCTTTTTTCCTGTTCTTTCCGCCATCACCGGAATATTGGCCATCTCCCTTTTCCTTAGCATCAAATTTCTTATTCTGATACTCTGTCTGTTCAGGCTTGACCACCTGCTTCATATTGGTATTAAGCTCTTTATGAAACTGGGTCTGAAAATGGCCCTGATCTACCATTCCTTTGTTGTCTTCATTATGCTTCTGGGTGGTAAAATCCTGAATCCTTGTCATCGCATGATTTAAGTCGACCTGTCCTATTGCCATATTTCCTCTCATTCTGCTGCTTCAGCAGCATTTTAATCTCAGGGGGTTGTGCATCAGCGAAGATTCCCGGGTTGAAAGAATATATTCCTTTCAGCCTTCCTCCATCTAATTCATCCCAACCATGGTCACATCACCTTTTTGCCGGACAAAGCGACAATATTGAACCTGAGTCTTAATGATCTTAGATACATCCGCAATCACCAGCTTCGTTCCCGGATACACCTTACCTCTGACAATAATCTGTGCATCACTGTCCACAGACAGCAGTTCTTCCATCTGCTCCAGTTCTTTCGTAAGCGCTTCAATATTCTTCTTCGTTTTGGTCACCACGTTAGAAAGCTCCTGAACGTGTCTGACCTGCTCAGGACTGAGCTTAACACCTGAACGTATCTTCGTCTTAGTCGACTCCAAAATGGGCCTGGCAGAGGAAATGGTCTTATTGTCCTTAGCAAGCTGCTGCTGCAAATACTCATAACGCTGCTTCGTCTCTGGCGATACCCCGATCTCTACAATAGTATTTGCTCCCAGCTCAGACCCGAGAGTTTTGACATCCACAAGATTCGTTGCACATACATAGCCGCCGGTAATAAACCCTTTCTTTCCACCAACCCGTATCTCTGTACCTGCAAGCACACGACTGTGGAGAATAGAGTCAACCTGTACATATCCTCTGGCTTCTACCGTTCCGTTTTCAATGTACTTGGCCACAATATTTCCTCCGGCATGAAGATTCCCCTTATTCATACCATTGACTCCCCGGGCAATAGTGATGTTTCCGCCTGCAATGATTTCTGCCCCTTCCACTACACCACGAATTTCCACGTCTCCGTGAACCTTGATTCGAAAATTGGAGCAGACATTCCCATTCACCTGGAGATTCCCTTCATATTCAATATCCCCGGTAGATAGATCCACGTTCTCGACCGTCATTACGTTACTGACGAACACCTTATTATCCACCAGAGTTACATGTCCGTCTACCTGAGCATAAATTTCTTTACGGTCTTCAGACAATTCGATATTTCGCCCAAACCTGATAATCTCTTTTTTTACCGTTCTGGGATGCACAATGCCGCCACATACATCCATTCCATCATCTCCCCTGTCCTCCGGGTGGAGTCTGGCCAGACAATCTCCTTTCTTGACATGGTTAATGATATTCAGATGAAAAAAATCCACACTGCCGTCAGGATTAACGGTTGGCTTTGCCTTTAAGTCGGTATTGAAGAGATACTCAATGTATGCATCCGTTCCCTGACGCACTTCCTTGCCCTGCGCCAGAGTAATATTCGTGCAATATTCCTTCTCTTTTAGGAAATACCTGATTTTATCCTTGTCTATTCCGAAAACCACTCCCTTGAATCTCATCTCCTCTATGATATCCGTTTCCGTCATCTCCGGTCCATCATTGGATGGAGGATAAAATCTCCCCGTGGCATGCATACGATTTTCCGAAATAATCAGATGAAGTTCTCCCTTGATCGGATAGGTTTTCTGCTGGCACAATTCGATAACCGTATCTGACTGTAAAGATAAAACGGCCTTGTTTACCTCCGGCAGGTTAAAAGCGATCTGATGCCTCTCAAGATATTCAACCACCTCGCTGACCAAAATAGGCTCCTTCCCCGCCACCAGCTTCAAACAAGTTTTATTAGCTTCGTTAATAATCTGAAAATATGAATGCACTGTTGTCCCCCCTGTTCTCCTGTTAGTCGTTTGACTAGAGTTGCTCCATAATTCCCATATATTTCCCCATTTTTGTCTTCATCTTCTGTAAAGCCCTGGTATGGAGCTGTGACACCCTGGATTCTGTCACCTCCAACACATGGCTGATTTCCTTCAACGTCAAATCTTCATAGTAATAAAGTTCAATCACCTTCCTCTCCTTTTGTGTCAAGAGAGTTAATGCTTCTTCCAGCATCCGTTTCAGTTCTTCCTGCTCAACAGCCTCCTCCGGCATGGTAAAACGCTGTGTCCCCGCATGATGCGGAATATCGCTTCCCTGCTCCAAAAACTCATTCAGCGAAACCACATTGGTGATTTTCATTTTGGACTGCCATTCCACATATTCCTGTCCGCTGATCCCCAGTCCTTCTGCAATCTCCGCATCCGTTGCCGCTCTTCCGTGAATGCTTTCAATTTCCCTCATGACCGTCTCGATCTGCTTTTGCCGCTGGCGTATCGTTCTGGGAATCCAGTCCATCTTCCGAATCTGATCCAAAATAGCTCCCCGGATTCGCAATGAGGCATAGGTTTCAAATTTAACAGCCTTTGTATAATCGAATTTATCAATAGCATCAATCAATCCAAATATTCCATAGCTGACAAGGTCTTCATATTCTACATTGTACCCCAGATACATACTGAGCCTTCCCGCTACCAGCTTGACCAAGGGGGCGTATTCCAAGATAATCTTCTCCCTGACCTCCGGATTGTGATTACTTTTTTCGTAATCTGTCCATAGCTTATTTCTTCCTGTTTCGTCCATTCATCTAAACTCCTTGGTATGAAGCTTCTCTCACATCTACGATTCATCCCGAATCCTTCCGGTTCTGCCTACGAAGCCTGCTCACTCTCCTGCGTCTCTTCCGGCTCGCCGTCTGAGGCTTCCTCCATTCCTTCCGGGTCTTCCTCGTTCTCCATAGCTTCCTGTTCCTCAGCCAGTCTTTTTTCCTCATTCACCTTATCAAAATGAAGAATCGTTTTAATAAAAATGAGTCCAAACAAATAGTAGAGCAGCAAGACAGACAGCAAAATTAATAATGCTGTCTTGAATCCATATTGGAAATAATAAGTCATAATACTGGTAATGCCTCCGGCGATCAGCATAAGCATTACCGGAAACAGCTTTAATCTGCTTTTCTTCATTCCCCTAAGTCCTTATATGATTTTGGTCTCTTTTCCTACGCATTTTATATGGTATTGACCGTTCTCCGGGTAAAAGGTTACCGTTCGACCACATGATCCTCCTGTGTCCTGTGCTCTTATAGGAATCCGTAGTGCATTCAGCTTTTTTACACTTGCTTCTGCATTTCTTTTACCCACAGCAATCAGATCTGATTTATTACTAACCGAGAACATCTGCGCTCCACCGGCGATCTTCGCCACAAGATTCTGCCTTCTGGCTCCTTTGGCAAGAACCCGTTTCAACAACTCATCTATTCCGCTGTCTACAAATTTGGCAACATTAGAATTGTTTCGAATGGAGGTACTGTCAGGCAGCATGGCGTGCAGCATACCGCATACCTTAGCCTGAGCATCCCACAGCACTACCCCTACACAGGAACCCAATCCCAATGTTGTAATGGTATCTGTCCCGCTGCAAACGTTCAAATCGGCCATTCCAACTTTGATATCCATGTTTTCTCCTCTGTATGCCTTTTCTTTTCGATTGAATCCTTTGTACTACCCCAAGAGGCCCAGTGAAGAAAGTATCTTCTGATAGGAGTCCATATCCGGAACCATAATAAAAAAGCCATCTATAGTCATCTCATCATAAAACTGTGTCTGAATTAACAGCATCTCATCTCCCAATTCACCAAACTCTATAGCCGGTACACTTAAAATGGCTCCGGCCATATCAATACATAAATCGGGAATAGAGGGGGTTATCCGCAAATTGGTCATCCCGCTTAACGCATTCAGGTAGGCACCAACAATAATATTGGAAACCTCCTTCAAGGCAGACCTCTCCAATTCCCCCTGCAAATCTCTTGCCGTTTCGCTCCCCATTAACTTATTGATTAAGTGGACAGCTACTTCCTCCTTCACCAGGAACATGATACTTCCAGTAATGTCTCCCGAAATAGCCAGATAGACTCCTGCCACAATCTGTTCTTCTCCTCCCAGTATGGCTCCTACCTCCGGAAATTTCAATAACCTTACCTGGGGCACGCTCATATCCACCTTGGTCTGCAGCATAGTTGCCAAGGCTGTAGTGGCATTGCCCGCCCCAATATTTCCAAGTTCCTTTAATACATCCAAATAATTCTGTGACATACTTTCTACTGTTATTTCGCCCATGCTTCCTCTCATTCTGCTGCTTTCACAGCATTACCTTTTATGTTACACTAGTCAAATGAAACAACGGTATTCAAATCCAATAAAGAAACTAAAGATTCTCCATATTTTCCAACAGCAAACACGAAGCTGTCCTTCTCTTCCTTGCCATTGCTGCTGGTCGTTTTCTCCATATCCTCTTCGTCAAGGGTCAGTACCTCTTTCACCTCATCGACGATGATTCCCAACATCCCCAACTGCTCCAGCCTTAAAATAATGATTCTGCTGGCCTTGGTTTCTACATCATTTTCCATGCCCATTTTCAGTCTCAGGCTCATCACCGGCAGAACCTCTCCCCGGAGGTTAATTACACCCTTAATATAGGGTGCCACATTGGGAACTCTGGTAATATGCTGCATTTTAACAATATTGTCTATGTATCTGATGTCAATCCCAAACTGTTCATCTCCCATGGAAATCACTATATACTGATTAACATCGTCAATTTTCTTTGTATTGTCCATTCCCTAATTCCTCCTTATCCTAGAGCAATGCATTGGTATCCAGAATCAATGCAACCTCACCGTCTCCAAGAATGGTCGCCCCACTGATTTCTTTGCTCTTATTGATGTATTTACCCAGGGATTTGATTACAATTTCCTGCTGTCCCATCAAATCATCGATAATCAGTCCTGCCTGCTTATCCCCTTTTTTCACAATAACAGCAATCAAATCCTCCGAGCTGTCCTTGGTGGACTCAATTCCCAATACCTCATTCAGTCTTACTAAAGGAATTACACTGCCACGGAGCGTGATCACCTCTTTAGACTGAACCAGCTTGATATCATCAGGAGAAATATCTTCAATAGTATCAATGGCTCCCAGTGAAATGGCATATTTCTCACCACCCACATCAACCATCAGAGCCTGAATAATTGCCAGCGTAAGAGGAAGACGGATAATCCATGTGCTTCCTACACCCAACTTACTCTTTACCTCTACTTCACCGCTTAAGGCTTGAATTTTGGATCTTACAACGTCAAGACCAACGCCTCTTCCGGAAACATCCGAAACTATCTTAGCTGTAGAAAAGCTGGGAAGGAATAATAAATCAATGATCTCCTTTTCCGACATATACTCAGCCTGCTCTTCCGTAATGGTTCCCCGTTCAATAGCCTTCTGGCGAACTGCCGCAACATCAATACCGTTACCATCGTCTCTGACTTCTATAACTACATTGTTGCCTTCCTGATAGGCGTTCAGGAAAATAGACCCTACTTCAGGCTTTCCTCTCTCCCGACGTACCTCTGCAGACTCCAGACCATGATCAGCTGAGTTGCGCAGCAGGTGCATCAAAGGATCACCGATTTCGTCTACCACCGTACGATCCAGCTCTGTTTCCTCACCGGACATATATAATTCCATTTTTTTACCCAGCTTTTTCTGCAGGTCGCGGATCATACGAGGGAATTTATTTACTACGCTTTCAATAGGTACCATTCGTACCTTCATTACCGATTCATGAAGATTGGTGGTTACACTTTCCAGGTATTCGATCTGCTCATTCACTCCTGCATTGGTAGCCCCCTCAATATTGGTGGCGGAAACCAGCGAGTTCTTTGCAATAATCAGCTCGCTTACCAGGTTCATCAGCACATCCAGCTTCTCGATATCTACACGAACGGTTCTGTTTACTACCGGTTTTCCCTTCTTCTCTACTGCCTTATTCTCCTTCTTAGGCTCTTTTGCAGCAGGCTTCGGTTCCACTTTCTTCGCTGCGGCAGGTGCTTCTGCTGCCACCGTCTCCTGTGTCCCCTTTACCGGTTCAACTGCTTCTGTCCCGCCAGGAGTTATTAATGCACCGCATACCTCCCGGATCTCAGATACTTTGTTAGCTGCGGCCAGCGCTTTTTCCACTGAGCAATCAGTTACCATAATAATGCTGAAATCGAAATCAAACTTCTCATCCTCAATGTCCTGTGCGGAAGGATTGGAAATGATGATCTCTCCCAGCTCTTCCAGGGCTTTGAATACCAAAAAGGCTCTGGCTGCCTTTAAAATACAGCTTTCCTGCACATAAACCGTAAGGCCGATCACATTCTTTCCCTGCTTTACCGCTTCAGAAATCACATGATTCTCTGCTTCTCCCAGAGGAATAGAACGCCATTTTTCTTTAGATACATCGGTTGCCGCCTTGGGCGGAGCCGGTGGCGCAGCAGCCTCCTCTGTCTTCTCCCCGGTAAGCATGGCATTCAGATCCTTGATCAGCATTTCGTTGTCATTGGTGCCTTCATCCCCTGTTTCCTGTATGGTAGCCAGATACTCTTCAAGCGCATCCAGACATTGGAACAGGCAGTCAATCATAGAAGCATTGACCTTAATATGTCCGTTTCTCACCTCTGAAAACACATTCTCCATATCATGGGTAAGGGTCTGCATCCTCTTATAACCCATGGTACCTGCCATTCCCTTCAAGGAATGTGCGGCACGGAACACCTCATTAATCGTATCCATATTCTCCGGATTCTGCTCCAGCTCAAGAATCTGTGTGTTTAAACTCTGCAAATGTTCTTTGGTTTCATCAATGAAAATCTCCAGATACTGACTTACATCCATCCTAATTTACCCCCACGTGTAAAATGATTTCCTGTGCAATCTGATCCAAAGGCACTACCTGATCCGACAGACCTGCCCTTTTGACGCTTCTGGGCATTCCGTATACCACGCAGCTTTCTTCGTCCTGAGAAATCACGTGCACTTTTTTCTTTGACTTCAGATTGGTGATTCCTTCCGTTCCATCTGCTCCCATTCCGGTCATGACCACACAGACAACTTCATCGTAGCTGCAGTTAGCCAGAGATTCATACATATAGTTGGCACAGGGTCGAACACCTTCTCTGGTGGGCTCCTGAGAGTAATGAATAACCGGCTTTCCCTGCTTCTCTACAATATTCAGATGGCTGCCGCCACGGGCGATATACACACCCCCCTTTTTCAGCTCTTCTCCCTCTTGCGCCTCTTTTACATTCAGCGCACTGAGAGAATCCAGCCGCTCTGCCATGGACTTGGTAAAACCAATGGGCATATGCTGCACCAGTACAACGGGTGCTGATAAATTTCCCGGCAGTCTGGGAATTACAGATTGTAAGGATTTGGGACCTCCCGTAGAGCTGGCAATTGCTACAATGTGCTTTCCTGAAAAGCGAACACCATTTTTCTTCACCAATTCTACAATTTTTTTGGTATTATTGCTTTCTTCACGGCTAAATACCTTGGTAAACACAGGTGGATTAGAGCTGGCCACAGCGTGCAGGGTTCTCAGGAAGGTAGCCACAAACTCCTCTCCCCGACAGTCTGAAGCCCGATCCGGCTTATGTACAAAATCAAGTGCTCCCAGTTCCAGTGCATCCAAAGTGGTTTTGGCCCCTTCCCTGGTATCCGTACTTGCCATCATGACCTTGGCCGTAATCTTGTTGGCCCGCAGTTCCTTCAGCAGCTCAAGACCGTTCATCTTGGGCATATTCACATCCAGTACCACCGCATCATAGCTGTTCTTCTTTAATAATTCCAGTGCTTCTAATCCATTAGTGGCACGATCTGCCACCTCTAATGTTTTATCCGTACTTATTATATCACACAACACCCTTCGCATGAGTGCAGAATCATCAACAACTAGAATTTTTTTCATATTTCCTCTCATTTCCAAACGGTTTTACCGCCTTCTCCCTTTTTTCTGCCTGCGTTCATCCTCAAAAATGAACTGAATAATTTCTTCCCTTGTACTGTTGGTTACGTCTTCAAACTGGACTCTTATCTCATACCGATCTCTATCCTGCCCTGTAAGCATCGAACTGAGCACTTTTCCCACGATCCGATATTCTTCCATTTCCCCGCTTAGCCCTATGGGAAGCTGAAAGCAGCATAGGATCATGCTTTCCGGCTGATACTCTTCCCTGCTGATAAAGCGGACTCCTCCTCCGCCTAAATCCAGCATAAGTCCTTCCGTTCCCTCGACAGACACATCCCAGATTCGTTTTTCCAGCTCACTTTCGGTAAGAGTCCTGGTGAAAATAGGCAGAGTACAGTTGTGCCGATAATATTCTCTTCTCTGATACTTCGTAATTGGGCTGACCATCTCCATGGCCAAAAGATAAGCCTTCCCCTTCTTATACTGTTCCACCACCTTTGCCTCACACTGGTAAACTCCCTGTTGGGTATAAATCACCAGCGTATAGACAGCACCCAGGGGCAGAAGAACCAGCTTGGCCCGTTCGATAGGCATCAGTACCTCTATTTTGTTCTCCTCTAACACATCAAAAATCTGGCTGATATGCACCTTGGGCTTTTGCCCATCCTTCAAAGGATGCTGAGGCATATGTCTCATTTCAATTTTATGTCCGGGTTCCAGATACGTTTCTATCATAAAATCTCCATTCCGAAGGACATTTCCTGCATCTCTTTACTCTGTCCTTCTTAACTCATTTTTTTCCTGACAATAATTGGGAAAAGAATGCTGCCATTCCCTTTTTCTTCATCTCTGTCTGCTCTTCCTTATCCATTAATCTGGCTGCCAGTCGTTCATAAGCTCTGGCTGATTTTGCCTCGGGTGCCCATAAAGACACCGGTGTCTGGCGCATAACTGCCTCTGCCAGCCGGTTATCCTGAGGTATTGCTCCCACATAGGTAAGAGGGAGCTCCAGATAACGGCCTACCACCACATTTAATTTATCGAATAAGTTCTGTCCCTCTTCCTGATTTTCCACACGATTTGTCAATACCTTAATCCGGCATTCCTCTACTGAAAAACGGGTATGCTGATGCAGTACCTTAAGCAGCGAATAGGAATCCGTGATAGAGGTAGGTTCCGGTGTAGTAACCAAAATGATCTCATCGCTGGCCACCAGAAACTCAATCACTGCATCTGCTATTCCTGCACCTGTATCAATAATAATGACATCTGCCATAGTATCCAACTGTGCAAGATTCTGTATAATATAAATCAAATGCTGCCTGCTCAAATTAGCCAGGTCCACAATTCCCGAGCCTCCGGAAATGAAGTCCACATTTCCTGCTCCCCGGGTAATAATTTCCTGAATACTCTTCCCCTGGTAGATTAAATCGCATAAATTATGCTTTGGCACCGTTCCAAACATGATTTCGATATTGGCAAGGCCAAAATCTGCATCCAGGATGATGACCCTCTGTCCCAGCTTTTTTAGCTGAATTGCCAAATTAATGGCTGTGTTGGACTTACCCACACCACCTTTTCCGCTGGTAACCGCAATTACACGAGCCAAGGCTTTGGAAGAGGACTTACTTGCCTTAATAATCGCTCTTAATCCTTCTGCCTGATCCATTTTCCTTGTCCTTTCATCCCTGTTCATTCTTGCTTAAAATCTGCTTCACTGTAGATTGAGGGTTAAAAGGACAAATATCGTCAGGCACGTTCTGACCACAGGTGATATAAGACATAGGCGCTCCGGTATAAAGCTTAAGATTAAACAGATTTCCCAAAGCTGTGGTCTCGTCTAATTTAGTGAAGATCAGCTTAAAATCGGCAAGTTCCTTATAGGCATCTGCGATTTTTACCAAGTCCCTGTATTTTGTTGTCGCACTCAGCACCAGATAAACCTCCCTTTCAACCTTATCTCCTGCTCCTTTAAGGAAACCCTCAGTGGTTTTTTTCTGCTCATCATTCTGATGAGAATGTCCTGAGGTATCCACAAAAATATAGTCATACCCCTTAAACTCTTCTATGGCCTGTGCAATTTCTTCCGGGGCATAGATAATCCGAAAGGGTACCTCCAGAATATTGGCATAGGTTCGTAACTGCTCCGCTGCTGCAATACGATAGGTGTCTGCTGTCAGCAGGGCTACTTTCTTCTTTTCCTCTACACAGAATTTAGAAGCAATTTTGGCAATCGTAGTGGTTTTTCCTACTCCGGTAGGCCCAATAAAGAAAATGATTCTGGGTGTTCTGCCTCCCTCCCCAATAAGCTCTGCCTGTCCGAATTTGAGAATCATTTTCTGATAAACCGTGGACAGAGCAAAATCCATCTGCATATGAGGGGTACAGTTCTTTTCAAGCTCTTCAATGATCTGATTGGCATAAATATCCTGCACTTCATTATCGATCATTGTGTTGTAAAGGAGCTTCATAAAGGTGATGATCTCCTGGGGAAATTTTGATTCCTTTACGTCTTCTCTGCTTTCTCTGGGCTTTTCTTCTTCCATTTTAATTCTTTGCTCCAACAGACTTTGTAGATTCTCCAGCTTCTGTTCAATGACCTTACCGGAATCCTCTTTTTGTGAGGCTTCCCGTAAATTTTCCTCCTTTTCCCATATGGAATCAGGAACAATAGGTGCAGAGGTCTCCTTCTGGGGAGGAAAAACTGCCGGTGTACGTTCACTTTCTTCCTCCAGCGCAACGGTAACCTCCATCAAAGGCGCCTTCAAAAAGGAGAGTAAGCCTTTCTGCTTTACCTCCTTTGCATTCATGATGACGACGTTTTCCCCCAACTCCTTCTTGGCGGCCTCCACTGCCTCTCTTTCTGTTTTGGCCTGAAACTTCTTTATGATCATTTACCTCAAATCCTTTCTGCACATTATGCAGTAATCATGCCTACGGACTGCAGCTCTACATCAGCCTCCACCTCATTATAAGAAACTACAATCAAATCCCTGAAATAATCCTCTGTCAGCTTTTTGAAATAGATACGGACAATCGGAGAAGTTATCACGATGGGTATTTTCCCCATATTCTCCAGCTTTTTGATTTCCGTTTCCACCGACTTGATAATTTCTCTTGTTTTTTCAGGGTCCAGAGACAGGTAGGCTCCCTGCTCTGTCTGCTTTACACTTTTCATGATTTCCTGCTCCACTACCGGGTCCAGTGTGACTACGCTGGTAGTTTCACCTGACGGGAAATACTTATTTGAAATAGCACGCTTTAAGCTCTGGCGGACATATTCCGTTAAAATGTCCGTATCCCGACTGGTAGAAGCATAATCGGCCAGAGTTTCGAAGATGGTCAGCAAATCTCTGATTGAAATACCTTCACGCAGCAGATTCTGCAATACCTTTTGAATCTCTCCCAATCCCAGTATCTTGGGCACCAGCTCCTCCACCAGAGCCGGATTGGTATCCTTCAGGTTGTTGACCAAATTCTGTACATCCTGACGGGTCAAAAGCTCTGCCACATGCTGACGGATCACCTCAGTCAGATGGGTGGCAATAATGGAGGGAGGATCCACCACCGTGTACCCTAAGCTCTCCGCCCGTTCTCTCTGTCCTTCCGTAATCCAGATGGCCGGCAAATGGAAGGAGGGCTCAAAGGTAGGAATTCCTGCAATCTCTTCCTCCACAAAGCCGGGGTTCATTGCCATATAGTGGTCAAAGAGAATTTCTCCCTCACTGACCTGTATCCCTTTAATCTTGATGATGTACTGGTTAGGATTAAGCTGAATATTATCTCTTAGACGAATAATAGGAACTACCATACCCAATTCCAGAGCAACCTGACGCCTGATCATTACTACCCGGTCAAGAAGGTCACCGCCCTGATTGACATCGGCCAGGGGAATGATTCCGTAGCCAAATTCCAATTCGATGGGATCCACCTGCAGCAGACTGTTGACGTTTTCAGGCTGCCTGATTTCTCCCGCTTCTATTTCCTCTACATCCGTTTCTGCTTCTATTTTGGCTGTTTCTATCGTGCTTTCCATCATTCTTGCCACTACAACAAATACCATGCCCAGTCCGGCAAAAATAATACTGTTCAGAGGCGTTACCAGTCCCAGAAAAGCCAACGTAATCCCCACGATGTATAGAACCTTTGGTAAGCCAAAAAGCTGGCGTACCAGAACCGTACCGAAGTCTGCATCCTTGCTTCCCTTAGTCACCAGAATACCGGTAGACAGGGAAATCAGCAGAGAGGGAATCTGGCTTACCAGACCGTCACCAATGGTCAGGATCACGTATTTATCCAGGGCTGTATTAAAATCCAGTCCCTGTCTGAACATACCCATGGCAATACCGCCTACTACATTGACCACGGTGATGATCAATCCGGCAACAGCATCTCCCTTAACATACTTTACGGCACCATCCATGGAACCGAAGAAGCTGGCTTCCTGCTGAATCTTATCCCGCCGTTCTTTTGCTTCCCTGTCCGTAATGGCACCGGTATTCAAATCCGCATCAATGGCCATCTGCTTACCGGGCATAGCATCCAGTGTAAATCTGGCAGTTACCTCTGCTACTCGCTCGGAACCCTTGTTGATAACCATAAACTGAATTAAAATCAAAATAATGAATACGATTGCACCGATAATCAAATCGCCGCCACCTACATATTCACCGAAGGTAGTAACTACATTACCCGGTTCTCCCGTATAGAGAATCAGCTTTGTAGAAGAGACATTCAGCGCAATACGGAAGATGGTGGTAAATAAGAGGATGGTAGGGAAAAAGGAAATATCCAGCACATCCTTCACAAACATACAGGTGAACAGAACGGTAAAAGCAATGGCAATGTTCACTGCCAGAAACAGATCCAGAAGCCCCGATGGGATAGTAATAATGAACATCGCAAAGGCAGTGAGAATATATAATGCTATGCCTAAATCTGCTTTCTTCATTTTGTTCCCTCCTTTCAACTAAACTTTTCCTTGCATATGATAAACAAAGGCAAGAACCTCCGCAACGGCCTGATACAGTTCCGGCGGAATCGCTTCTCCCACTTCAACGTTGGCATACAGCATTCTTGCCAAAGGCTTATTTTCTACAATTTCCACATGGTTCTCTCTGGCGATCTCCTTAATTCGGTGAGCCAAAAAATCCTGTCCCTTAGCCAATACGATGGGGGCTGCAAAACGCTCAGCATCATATTGAATAGCCACCGCATAATGAGTGGGGTTGGTAATGACCACATCTGCCTGGGGAAGAGCCTGCATCATCCTTCGCTGGGAAACCTCCCGCATCTTCTGACGAATCTTTCCCTTGATATGAGGATCTCCCTCCTGATTCTTATATTCCTCCTTGACCTCCTGCTTGGTCATCTTCATGTCTTCTTTGAACTTATGCTTCTGATAAGCGTAATCCGCTAATGCCAGAATCATATAAACGGCAGAAATACGAATCCCCAGATCCGTTACGATCTGCCCCAGAAAGATAATCGCCTGCATCAGGCTGATGTCATACAGAAGAAAAATATAACGATAATAATCCTGCAAAAAGCTGTAGGCCATATAACCTATTAGAAAAATCTTTGCAATGGATTTAATCAGCTCCATTAAGGAGTTTGCAGAAAATATCTTTTTGAAGCCGCTAATCGGATTCAGTTTAGAAAACTTGGGCTTTAACGGCTTGCTGGTGGGCTTCCACTTTACCTGAACCAGATCACTGAGCAATGCCACGATAAATCCAATCACAAAAATCGGAAGCAAAATAATCATGAGCTGCAATATGGCATGGTTAAAAAGAATCTGTATCTCCCTGTCGGGTGTCGTTCCGCCCAGCAGCTTTGCTACACTGGGTATACGGTTGTATACAGCAGAAAAGGTTTCCAGAAAGGAATTCCCCATATTGCCTATCCATAATTTTAACACGAAAAACAGAGCCAAAAGCCCCAGTCCATTGGCTATTTCCTTGGACTTGGCTACCTGCCCTTCCTTTCTTGCATCTTCTAGCTTCTTCTGTGTCGCCGGCTCCGTTTTTTCTCCGCCGGGTCCATCTTTTGCAAAAAATTGAAGATTGTATTCTAAAATCACATCATCGCCTCCACAAAAGCGACCATCATTGTTTTCATCTCCGTAAAGAGCAATTCAGATAATCTGGGAAGCATTCCCGTAGTCAAAAACAAAATGCTTAAGCCGGTTAATACCTTAAGCTGTATACCAACTGCAAACATATTCATCTGAGGCGCCACCTTGGCCAGAATACCCAAAATAGCATTCAGGATAATCATTACCGTAAACACAGGCAGGCAGATTCGAAATCCGATGAAAATATAATCAGCCATAAATTCCAGCATGACCTTCATCAATCTGTCACTTCTGAAAATAGCGCCATTCACCGGAATCAAAAGGAAGGTCTCTGCCAGGGCTTTTAAAATATACTGGTACATCCCGGATATGATCAACAGCAGCAGAACGGCATACTGATATAAAATTCCGCTGATGCTGCTCTGCTCTCTTGTCATGGGGTCCATAAGGCTGGCCATAGACAATCCTGTTTCCATATCGATGATCCGCCCCGAAAAAGAAAGCACCGTCATGCAAATATTACATCCAAACCCCAAAAGAAGACCGCAGACCACTTCTTTTAATACGATGATCGCATAGCCCGTTACCGTGCTGTATTCTAAGGGTGCTTCAAGAGGAGTCAACTGATAAAGTAAATAGGCTACAAAAATACTCAATCCAATTTTGATTCTTGCGGGCGTACTGTTCATTCCATAAAAAGGTGCAATAAAAATCAGACAGGAAACCCTGCAAAGAATCAGCAGATAATATTCAAGGTCGGCCATGGAAAAAGCATAATCAATCATAGTTTACCTAATATAGATGGCGAAATCGGACCACAATTCCACCATATACTCCACAATATTGTTCAGCATCCAGTGTCCCAAAAAAATCAATGCAATAAAGATAGACAGAATCTTGGGTACAAAGGTCAGCGTCTGCTCCTGGATACTGGTTACCGTCTGAAAAATACTGATTAACAGACCCACTACTAAAGAGACCAACAAAATTGGAGCCGCCGTAATACAAATGATATACAGCGCCCGATTGACAATCTGAACGACTTCATCAATTCCCATCAAACAACCTCTTTTCTAATTTAATGATACCAGGGTCAAAAGGTCTGAACCCACATGAGCTTACTCAAATGTGGGTGAATGTCCTTGAGACCCGCCAAAATATGAGCTTAAAAGTGGGGCGTAAGCACCACGATATGCGAATATTTTGCAGGATTGTGGGAG
>SFDP01000048.1 GCA_004558185.1 Lachnospiraceae bacterium
CATAAGCCTATTATGCAAGAAAAAGCAACAAAAAGAAACCCCTATCCCCTCAAGATTGAGGGGCAGGGGAGTTGAATAGGCGGAGCCTATTTTTTAATAAGGTTTATCAACTTTCTTCCACTTCCCTGTAGACGGAAATAAAAACATTGAAAAAAGCATATCCCTATGATAGAATAATGTCACTGGGCAAGACGGAAATCAGTACATAATAAACTATATAGAGCCCTGAAAAATGCGGATTTTCATCATCCGCGAGAAGGATAATTTCATTTACAGAAAGGAGTCATTAAAATGGCAAAAAAAGTAGTATTAGCAGGCGCTTGTCGTACTGCAATCGGTTCCATGGGGGGATCACTTTCCAACACACCCGCTGCTGAATTAGGTGCGGTTGTAATCAAAGAGGCATTAAACAGAGCCGGTGTTAAGCCTGAGCAGGTTGATCAGGTATATATGGGCTGCGTTATCCAGGCAGGTCTGGGACAGAACGTTGCACGTCAGGCATCCATCAAAGCAGGCTTACCTATCGAAGTACCTGCTGTAACCATTAACGTGGTATGTGGTTCAGGTTTGAACTGTGTGAATATGGCAGCACAGATGATCCAGGCTGGGGATGCGGATATCGTGGTTGCCGGTGGTATGGAGAATATGTCCATGGCGCCCTATGCAATGAAGCAGGCTCGTTTCGGTTATAGAATGAACAATGGTGTTCTGGTGGATACCATGGTGAATGATGCGTTGTGGGATGCATTTAATAACTATCATATGATCCAGACAGCAGATAATATTGCTGAACAGTGGGGACTGACCAGAGAAGAGCTGGATGAGTTTGCGGCAAAGAGCCAGCAGAAGGCTGTAGCAGCTCAGGAAAGAGGTGATTTCGAGGCTGAGATCGTTCCTGTAATGGTTAAGAAGAAAAAGGAAATGGTTGAATTTAAAGTGGATGAAGGCCCTCGTCCCGGTACCACTGCAGAAAGTCTTTCCAAGCTGCGTGCAATCAATCCTAATGGTGTGGTTACTGCAGGAAATGCTTCCAGCATCAATGACGGTGCGGCAGCGATCGTAGTTATGAGTGAGGAGAAAGCAAAAGAATTAGGTGTTAAGCCTATGGCTACCTTCGTAGCAGGTGCGCTGGGTGGTGTTGATCCTACCATTATGGGTATCGGACCCGTTGCTTCCACCAAGAAGGTTTTGGCAAAGACCGGCTGGAAGATTGAAGACTTTGATATTATTGAAGCAAATGAAGCCTTTGCTGCTCAGTCTGTGGCTGTTGGTAAGGATTTGGGTATTGATGTTGATAAACAGCTTAACCCCAATGGTGGTGCTATCGCAATCGGACATCCCGTAGGTGCTTCCGGCTGTCGTATTCTGGTTACTCTGCTTCATGAAATGGAGAAGGCTGATGCGAAGAAGGGACTTGCAACCTTATGTATCGGTGGCGGTATGGGTTGCTCTACTATCGTAGAAAGAGACTAATTCTAACGTTGATTCACTTTGCAGAAAGAGAATCACAAATGCGGCAATATCCAAGAAAAGGAGAGATACATACATGGAATTCATTTTATATGAAGTAAAAGGCGCTACCGGTATCATTACCATCAACAGGGAAAAAGCCCTGAATGCGTTGAACTCTGCTGTTTTAGAGGAATTGGACAAAACTTTGGATGCAGTTAATCTGGAGGAGATCAGATGCTTGATTCTTACCGGTGCAGGATCGAAATCCTTTGTGGCCGGTGCAGATATCGGGGAAATGAGCAATCTGACCAAAGCAGAAGGAGAAGCATTTGGAAAGAAAGGGAACGATGTATTCCGTAAATTAGAGACCTTCCCTATTCCTGTTATTGCGGCTATTAATGGCTTTGCATTAGGCGGTGGCTGTGAAATTGCCATGAGCTGTGACATCAGAATCTGCTCTGATAACGCAGTATTCGGACAGCCTGAGGTGGGGCTGGGAATTACCCCCGGCTTTGGCGGAACCCAGAGACTTGCCCGTCTGGTTAGCCCTGGTATGGCAAAGCAGTTGATATATACCGCACGAAACATTAAGGCAGATGAAGCCTTTAGAATCGGTTTGGTGAATGCTGTATATACTCAGGAAGAGCTGTTGCCTGCAGCAGAGAAGATGGCAGCAGGTATTGCGAAGAATGCTCCTATTGCGGTTCGTAACTGCAAGAAGGCAATTAACGAGGGGCTGGATGTAGATATGGATCAGGCTATCGTGATTGAGGAGAAGCTGTTTGGTGACTGCTTCGAAACCGAAGATCAGAAATATGGAATGGCATTTTTCCTGGATAAAAACAAAGAAAAGGTAAAAGAACCCTTTAAAAACTGCTAAAGATACTCAATAAATAAAAAGACAGGAGGACTAATCATGAAAGTAGGTATTATCGGAGCCGGAACCATGGGAGCCGGAATTGCGCAGGCCTTTGCAGAAACAGAAGGCTATGAGGTTTATCTTTGCGACATTAACAACGAATTTGCGGCAAATGGCAAAGCAAGAATCGAAAAAGGCTTAAGCAAGCTGGTTGCCAAGGGAAAGGTAACTCAGGAATACGCTGATGGTATTGTAAATAAGATTACAACAGGTACAAAGGATATTTGTAAGGATGTTGATCTGGTTATTGAGGCTGCTTTGGAGGTTATGTCCGTTAAACAGCAGACCTTCAAAGAGTTACAGGATATCGTTCCTGCAACCTGTATTTTTGCAACCAATACCTCTTCCCTTTCCATCACCGAAATCGGTGCAGGTCTGGACAGACCCGTAATCGGTATGCACTTCTTCAATCCGGCAAACAGAATGAAGCTGGTTGAAGTAATTGCAGGATTGAATACACCTGTTGAGATGGTTGACAAAATCAAAGCTATTTCCGTTGAAATCGGTAAAGAGCCTGTACAGGTTGAAGAAGCTCCCGGCTTCGTGGTAAACAGAATTCTGATTCCTATGGTTAATGAGGCTGTGGGCATCTATGCAGAAGGAGTTGCTTCTGTAGAAGGTATCGATACAGCAATGAAATTAGGTGCTAACCATCCTATGGGACCTTTGGCATTAGGTGACCTGATCGGTCTGGATATCGTTCTGGCAATTATGAACGTACTCTATGATGAAACAGGCGATCCTAAATATCGCCCTCATCCCCTGTTAAAGAAGATGGTGCGTGGTAAGCAGTTGGGAATCAAGACCGGAAAAGGCTTCTACGATTACTCCAAATAAGGCTACACTTTCTTATTTGAGCAATAGAACAGAAAAGTAAGTGAAGGCAGCACATTGATGATTAATGTGCTGCCTTTTTTGTAGTTGTGCTATCCCCAAATTAAATTCGATAATCAACACGTTGGATTGGCTGAGGTTCAGGACTAGATTGAAGGGTATTGTTCATTGCCTGCTTATATTGGAGTAAATCCAGATAGAACAACGTATAGGTCATATTCTGGTAAGGAACAACGAATAGGAGACCGATCCCAAGGCTTACTATTCCGGCAAGAAGCATGGGAATGAAGCTAAGATACAGGTACAGAAGACGCAGTCTGTGTCCCTTCATTACCCGCCGACTTAATGCCAATATCTCCCGGATACTGCACTCAGGGAAATCCAAAAGCAGATAGAAGCATTGGGAATAGGTGCAGGACACCCATACAGAAATTGCGGTTCCCAGCAGCAAGGAAGCAAAGAAAGTAAAACGTAATGGGAATTGAATATCTGCACCATAAGGCGTCAATAGCATAAATAGAAGAAAAATAGCCGGAGCCAAAGGGAGAGCAGAAAATAACCGAATAAAAAACTGAACCCCAATAGCTTTATCAGGGCAGGATCTGAATCCGGTAAAAATATCCGAAAGCTGATAAGGCTGCCCACAGGCGATATTAAGATAAAACGCATTTATTCCAACGATCAGTATACCATTGAATAGGCTAATGATTAAAGTAACAGCAAATTGAAGGAGAAGTCCCGCCACTGTACCAGGGTTGGAACCGGTTCCGGTCAGCAGGGTTATGGTAATAATAATTAATTCTGTGGCCAAAAGAACAGCAATTGCATTTTTATACTTGCCCAAAAGCATACCTCGGGCATTCTGCTTTAATTGTGCGGAAGTCTGTGCTCTCATCTCTCTCATCTATCATAGGCAGAAGCCGGCATAAAGCCGGCTTCCAGCCATCCCTTCATTGAGTTAGCAGGCAATGTTTACATTCATTCCTGCGTATTTAAGTGCATCTGCACTTTTTAAATCCTTCTGGTATGGATTATCTTCATTATAATACTTAATCTGGGTACTGGTTGTTCCGCCGGAAACATAGGAACGCCCACATTCCGGACAGATAGCAGTATGGATAGCTACACTGGCGGATAACACCTTTCCATTATTTTTGGAAGCCTTAGCGTAAGCATTGCTGACGTGCTCCTGTTCATGGGCACGAACGGCAGAGGCGGCATTGCCCGGAGAAATTCGGGTGGGAGCCTTATAGGAAACATTTTCATCAGAGCCGTCCTGATATTTACGGTTCTTACAGGTTTCGCATTCTGCCGGAGAGGATTTCCTTCCGGGAGCCTTCAGCGTGCTCTCGGAAGGGTTCTTGAGAACAGCAGAAGTCTGGGAATAGCCATTATTGTTCGTATAACCAATTGGATTCATCATAAGTCGCCTCCTCCTACACGGGGTATATCCGTGTTGTAAAAAATCGGATCAAGACCTTCATCATCAGGCTGACCGTAAAGTTGTTCATAGGTTTCCTTGTACCATGTGTTGAACTGCTGTCGATATTCGGGAATAAAAAACACACTGTAAATGCTGACTGCCAGCATAAAAATAACCATTGTAATGCTGATGGAGCCGGTAATCATACCGGCTACGGCAGGATTACTCATAAAAGCTGAGCTGCCCTTTGATAATACGGCCAGAATAATGGCCAGCCCTCCAAAGATCAAAGCAAAAAAAAGAATATTCATAAAAATACATAAAAGAGAAATAATTCCCAGAAACCTGGCGATAACAGCAAACTGATTCGGGATGGCAGTTCTTCCCGGCAGATTAACATTAATCTCTTCAAGGTTGGTATTGTTCATCAGAGGTACTTCCTTATCTAATCCGATGCCGGTGCAGTAATTCCTAAACAATGGCATCAGATACCTTTATTTATTTCAGTATAGCACGTATTCATCACAAGTACAAATAAAAAAGGAAAAAAGTTGGGGAGGAAAGGATATTGAAATTTTGTTCTTAAATAGGTAAAATGTAACTATTTAGAGCCATGCAAATTTACATTCTGTGAATATTTACTTTCAAACAGAATTGTAAATTTATATGGCGAAGTAACCACATGAGCAAAAGGAAAGAGGTGTAACAGCGATTTTGCGAATGGAGTTCTTAAATAGTTACGGTAAAATGAAAAACGCTGCAGAAGTGGCAGAATGTGAGGAAGCATGGATATTTTACAGAAATTGACCGAAGAATTAGGAGTGCAGAAATGGCAGGTAGAGGCAGCGGTAAGCCTGATCGATGAGGGGAATACCATCCCCTTTATTTCCCGTTACCGGAAGGAGGCCACAGGCTCTTTGAATGATGAACAACTGAGGAGCCTTCACGAACGCCTGGTCTATCTGCGTAATCTGGAGGAGAAAAAACAGCAGGTGCTTTCCAGTATTGAGGAACAGGGCAAGCTGACCGAGGAGCTGAAGGAAAAAATCCTTCAGGCACAGACTCAGGTGTTGGTAGAGGATCTGTATCGTCCTTATCGGCCCAAAAGGAAAACCAGAGCCAGTGTGGCTAAGGAAAAAGGGCTGGAGCCCTTGGCTCAGCTAATTATGGAGCAGGAGATATCCACAGATATTCTGGCAGAGGCCGCCCAATATATTTCAGAAGATAAAGAGGTAAAAACAGCTCAGGAGGCTCTCCAGGGAGCAAAGGATATTTTGGCTGAAGCCATTTCAGATGAAGCGGATTATCGAACCTATATTCGCCAGATTACCCTAGAGGAAGGGAAGCTGGTCAGCTTGGCAAAGGATGAAAAGGCTCAGTCTGTTTACGAAATGTACTATCAGTATGAGGAGCCCTTGAAGCAGGTGGCAGGGCATCGGACACTGGCTATCAATCGGGGGGAGAAGGAAAAGTTTCTTACGGTACGCATCGATGCCCCGGTGGAAAGAATTCTTACCTATCTGGAGAAAAAGACCATCAAAGGAAACTGGCCGGCAGATCCGGATTCGGTAAATCCAATTACAACGCCTGTCTTACAGGAGGTGGCAGCAGACAGCTATCAACGTCTTATTGCTCCCGCCATCGAACGGGAAATTCGCAACGAGCTGACAGAGAAGGCAGAAGACGGTGCAATCAGCGTATTTGGAAAAAATCTGGAGCAGCTTCTCTTACAGCCGCCTATTTCCGGAAAGGTGGTTTTAGGCTGGGATCCCGCCTTTCGTACGGGATGTAAGCTGGCAGTGGTAGATGAAACAGGGAAGGTTCTGGATACAAAGGTGATTTATCCGACAGCGCCTCAGAATAAGGTAAAGGAAGCCAAGGCAGAACTGAAAAAGCTGATCAAAAAATATAGGATATCCCTGATCTCTGTGGGAAATGGCACTGCCTCCAGAGAATCGGAGCAGGTAATTGTGGAGCTGCTGAAGGAACTGGATACTCCTGTTCAGTATGTAATTGTCAATGAAGCAGGAGCCAGTGTATATTCGGCCAGCAAGCTGGCCACGGAGGAATTTCCTGAATTTGATGTGGGACAGCGTAGTGCAGCTTCTATTGCAAGACGCCTTCAGGATCCTTTGGCAGAGCTGGTGAAGATAGACCCCAAGTCTATAGGAGTAGGGCAATATCAGCATGATATGAATCAGAAGAAGCTAAACGAGGCTCTGACCGGAGTGGTAGAGGACAGTGTAAATAAGGTAGGTGTGGATCTGAATACCGCCAGTGCATCCTTGATGGAGTATATTTCCGGTATCAGCAAGACTTTGGCGAAAAACATTGTGGACTATCGTGAATCCAATGGGCGTTTTACGGACAGAAGGCAGCTTTTGAAGGTGCCTAAGCTGGGGCCGAAGGCATATGAGCAGTGTGCGGGATTTATGCGTATTTTGGATGGAAGCAATCCTCTGGATGCGACCAGTGTTCACCCTGAGTCCTATGAGGCTACCATGAGGCTCCTTGAGAAGCTGGGACTGACGATGGAAGATGTCAGGGAACTTCAAAAGCAGGCAGCAAAGCAGACTAAGGGGAAAAAAGAGGCTTCACATAAGCCGGGGAAAAAGCAGGTAGTCATTCGCAATACCAATACGGCTATGGGAAAGGCTCTTGCAGCAGCTATGGCAGGGACAACCATGGAAGCTGGAGAAGACAGAAGCAGTCAGAGCCGGGAAATGACCGGTTTGGAGAAACGGGTCAAAGATAAGAAGAAAATGGCCGAGGAGCTGGGCATTGGAGAACTGACGCTTGTGGATATTCTGAAGGAGCTGGAAAAGCCTGCGAGAGATCCCAGAGAAGATATGCCAAAGCCAATCTTAAGAAGCGATATCCTGGAGATGAAGGATCTGAAGCCGGGAATGGTATTAAAAGGAACCGTAAGAAACGTAATTGACTTTGGTGCCTTTGTGGATATTGGCGTTCATCAGGATGGCCTGGTACACATTTCTCAGATTACCAATAAGTTTATTAAGCATCCTCTCGAGGCAGTAAGCGTAGGAGATGTGGTAGATGTACAGGTATTGACTGTGGATATGGCTAAAAAGCGGATAGGTCTTACCATGAAGCTGGAAAAGCATTAAACAAAGTTGAGATTAGTACTTGTAATTTGGAGTAAGTTGGTCTATAATTTAGGTGAACCCAAAGCTGGTTCAAGCAGTTGAATAGGATTTCTTCGGGGCAGGGTGTAATTCCCTACCGGCGGTATAGTCCGCGACCCGCTTTGGCGGCTGATTTGGTGCAATTCCAAAACCGACAGTATAGTCTGGATGAGAGAAGAAGAGCCGGGACAGAGATTTGCGTGTCTGTTCCGGTGAGAGGTAATGTTTGTTTTTATTTAGCCTTTATTGCCCCGAATCTACGGATTCGGGGTTTTCTCATGTAAGAAATCTTAATGAGGCAGCGGAAATGGAGGAAAAAATGAGTAGTGGATTATTAACGGAATTAGGAAAGAATGTAGTTTTTGTTCTGCAGTTTTTAGGAGTAGTGGCAGCCTTATTTATTGTAGCCTATGTGGTGGAAAAATGGGAAAAGAAGCGAAGCGGTTCCACCGAAAGAATACTGACTACCCGTAAAGTTGCTATGATTGGTATGTTCTCTGCCATTGCGGCAGTGCTGATGATCTTCGAGGTACCGGTACCGTTTGCGCCAAACTTTTATAAAATTGATTTAAGTGAACTGCCGGTATTGATTGCAGCCTTTGCTTTCGGACCGGTTGCGGGCGTGATGGTGGAGTTCATAAAAATTATATTGAACCTGTTGATGGACTCTACTACTACTGCCTTTGTGGGCGAGCTGGCTAATTTTTCCGTAGGCTGCTCCTTTATTCTGCCCGCATCCATTGTTTATGGATTAAAAAAGAGTAAGAAGCAGGCCGTTATCGGCTGCCTGGTGGGAACTCTGATCATGACTACCTTTGGAACTGCCTTTAATGCAGTGTACTTGCTGCCTAAATTTGCCCAGCTTTACGGGATGCCGCTGGAGGCAATCGTAGGAATGGGAACGGCCATTAATCCCAGGATCACGAGTGTAACCAGCCTCGTCATTCTGGCAGTGGCACCTCTCAATGTCCTGAAGGGAAGCATCGTATCGGTGCTGACGATTCTGATTTATAAGAAGCTGAGTGTCATCATAAAGGCGGGCATGGCCCATTCTAAATAGCGGTATGATTTTTGAGGTGTAAACATTTATCTCAGGCACTGAATCCGGCTCTCTTGTCAGAGAGAGAAAAGGGAATTATACTGAAAAAGGGAGCCCTCTTGTGACACGGGTACCTACAATAAAAATGCCGTGGAAGCGGCGGGAAAAGGTGATGAATGAAAAGTATAAAATTTACCAAGATGCATGGCTGTGGAAACGATTATGTTTACATAGACGGAGCAAGGGAAAGAATAGCGGGTGAAGATAAGCCGGAATGGGTTCGAAGGGTCAGCGACAGGCATTTTGGGGTTGGCAGTGATGGAGCAATTTTTATCAACCCTTCCTCTGAGGCAGATTTTGAAATGGAGATGTATAATGCGGATGGAAGCCGTTCCGAGATGTGCGGCAACGGCATTCGCTGCGTAGGAAAATATGTGTATGACAAGGGGCTTACAGAGAAAGAGCAAATTTCTGTAATCAGCGGCGGACAGATAAAATATCTGGAACTGACGGTGGAAAATGGGCAGGTAAGCCAGGTTAAGGTGAATATGGGCGCTCCGGTGCTTAAGGCAGAGGAGATTCCTGTTCTCAGTGACGGTCAGGAGGTAATTGCAAAGCCTATTACTATCCCTGAAACGGGGGAAAGCTATCAAATGACCTGTGTGTCTATGGGAAATCCTCATGCAGTAGTCTTTTTGGAGGATGTGGATAATCTGGAAATAGAAAAAATCGGTCCTTATTTTGAACATCATAGCTGCTTTCCCAATCGTACCAATACGGAATTCGTGAAGGTACTGGATCGTCAAAATGTACAGATGCGGGTATGGGAGAGAGGAACCGGAGAAACACTGGCCTGTGGAACCGGCTGCTGTGCAGTAGCGGTAGCCTGTGTATTAAATGGCCTAACGGAAAATGAGGTTACGGTTCATGTGCTGGGAGGAAAGCTGAAAATCTTCTGGGATAGGAATGAGAACCTGGTGTATATGACAGGCCCGGCCGAAACCGTTTTTGAAGGAGAAATCACAGTATAATAACAGATATTTTGAATGGTTACGAAAGCCGGCCTCCAAAAGTCAGAACCAGAATCTGCTTTTGGAGGCCGTTTTGTGTTAGTTTGCTGTTGTATCGGGGGCTGCTTCAAGATAGGATAGAAATTCCAATGCGTTATCCGTATACTGACTGTAAATCACGACACCGTAATAGGCGGTGGTATTGGGGTAGCTGTCCGTTTCCATAATTTGAGGAGCAGCGGTTACATTAATTCCCACAGGAACAGCCTCCTCCTTCCCGTCATCAGGCAGGTCATAATAGAGGAGCTCCTGCTCAAACTGCTGCATCTGCTCCGTGGAAAGCAAGGTACTCAAATCTTGAAAAAAGCCCTGATGTGCATAAAAGCGGAAATAGTATTCATCAGCCACTACCACATCCAGCTTGCCAGCCATAGCCATAGCAGAAAACTTCTGCTGATAGGTAGTGGTGTAAGGAGAATCAGAGTTCTCGTTAATATAATACGCAGAGTCTAAAAGCGTTTCCTCCTTTTTGGGATTGATGCCAAGGTAGCGGTTGAAGCCTTCCATGAACTGAGCATCATTGATATTGGGAAAGGCATTAATATAGGCAACAGAAAGTACGGTTTCCTTCTGAGTCAGCATAGTATGAAAAATACTGCCCAGCATACAGGCAGCCAATAAAATAATGATGGCCGGAATCTTATAATAATCCCAGTAATCGGCCAACTGCTTTTTCAGAGGCTTGGTATCCTGCCTGTGCCTCGGGAGATGCTCCTGATCCTTCGTAGAATTCGTATTTGACATATCCAATCTCCATCCGTTTACTTGTTTTCTATGATAAGCGGATAGAGAAACGGTGTCAATTAAGGGAAGGTAAAGAATATAAAAAAAATATAAAATTGCTTTTCCGTTGCAACTTTTTGCCAAATGTACTAAACTGAAAGAAATATATCACTGTTCAGCAGACATACGCATTCGCTGTGGATGCCTTGAGAAAATGGATATCTGCCATCATGGTAAGGGTATCGGAGGGGTGCAGCAATACAGACAAAAGGAATGCTGTCAGCAGGACATTTCGGAATGGAGGAAGGAATGGTAAACGAGTCCTATATTGAGGTAATGGTAAAAAGGAAAACAGCACCGTTGGTAAAGGTGGGACAGCTTGTGGCAGCAGTCATTACTGTTTTCTGTGGCTGCCTGGCGTTGATCGGATTACTGCCGGCGTTGATTGGAGTGTTGGCCGCCGGAGCCGCAGCCTATTATCTTTCTTTGCTAAACGTAGTAGAATATGAGTATACCTATGTGGACAAAGAACTGCAGATCGATCGTATTTTGGGAAGGAGTAAGAGAAAGCGGATGGAAACGCTGGATCTGATGCAGATGGAGCTTCTGGCGCCCCTGAGCTCTCATCAGCTTGATGCTTACCGGAATAAAAATCAGAAAAACAAAGATTATAGTAGTGGAGAAATAAAGCAGCCGGAGACCAGATATCTGCTTTGTATGAAGGATCGGCAGTTGATTATTGAGCCGGGGGAAAGGCTGGTCAAAATGATTCAGTCCGTTGCACCGAGGAAAGTATTTACCTATTGAAAACGGATGCCATTGACATAAGATTGTGCATTTGATACAATCTTTCAAACCTTGTAACTATTCAGTACCCTTATCGTTATACCGGTATCTATTCAGAACCCCATTCGCAAAATCGCTGCTTGGCAGCTTTCCTTTTGCTCATGTGGTTACTTCGTCATATAAATTTACCATTCTGTTTGAATGCAGTCATTCACAGAATGTAAATTTGCATGGCTCTGAATAGATACAGATACTAATATATGCGAATATTTTGCAGGATTGTGGGAGTACGAAGTACGTAACAATCCGTAGGTATCATAGTTAGGGGCTTTTGACCCTAACATCATATCATAACAACACACAACAGGAGGAGAGCAAGATGGGTCAGATTATTGGCGAAGGCATTACCTTTGATGACGTACTGCTGGTACCGTCGCATTCAGATGTTATTCCTAATCAGGTAGATATTACTACCTGGCTCACTAAAACAATCAAATTGAATATTCCTTTGATGAGTGCGGGAATGGATACGGTTACCGAACACAGAATGGCGATTGCCATGGCAAGACAGGGTGGAATAGGAATTATTCATAAGAATATGTCCATTGAAGCACAGGCAGAAGAGGTTGATAAGGTTAAACGTTCAGAAAATGGTGTCATTTCCGATCCATTTTCACTGACACCGGAGCATACTCTTGCGGATGCCGATGAGCTGATGGCTAAATATCGTATTTCCGGAGTGCCGATCACGGAAGCCGCAACGAAAAAGCTGGTGGGTATCATTACCAATCGGGATTTAAAGTTTGAAACCGATTTTTCCAAAAAGATCAGTGACTCCATGACTTCAGAAGGTCTGGTTACGGCAAGAGAAGGAATAACCCTTGAGGAAGCCAAGCAGATCCTGGCCAAGGCAAGAAAGGAGAAGCTGCCTATCGTAGACGAGCAGTTCCATCTGAAGGGGCTGATTACCATCAAGGATATTGAGAAGGCGATCAAATACCCGCTGGCAGCCAAGGATGCCCAGGGGCGGCTTTTATGCGGTGCCGGCGTAGGAATTACGGCCAATGTACTGGAAAGAGTTGAAGCGTTGGTGAGGGCAAAGGTAGATGTGGTCGTACTGGATTCGGCCCATGGACATTCTGCCAATGTGATCCATTGTGTGAGAATGATCAAGGAAAGGTTTCCCGAGCTGCCTGTAATTGCCGGCAATGTGGCCACGGGAGAGGCTACCAGAGACTTGATTGAAGCAGGGGCAGATGCCATTAAGGTAGGCATCGGTCCGGGCTCTATTTGTACCACGCGTGTAGTTGCCGGGATTGGCGTGCCTCAGATCACGGCAGTGATGGACTGCTATGCGGTGGCGAAGGAATTTGACATTCCTATTATTGCAGACGGTGGAATCAAGTATTCCGGAGATATTACCAAAGCCATTGCAGCAGGCGGTTCCGTCTGTATGATGGGCAGTATGTTTGCGGGCTGTGACGAAAGCCCTGGAGATTTTGAACTTTTTCAGGGAAGAAAATATAAGGTATATCGGGGAATGGGCTCTATTGCAGCCATGGAAAATGGCAGTAAGGACCGATATTTTCAAACCAATGCCAAGAAGCTGGTGCCGGAAGGTGTGGAAGGACGAGTGGCCTACAAGGGCATGGTAGAGGATACGGTATTCCAGCTTCTGGGAGGTCTCCGTTCAGGTATGGGGTACTGCGGAACACAGAGTATCTCAGAGCTTCAGGAGAAGGGCAGATTCGTAAAGATTTCTGCGGCTTCTCTCAAGGAAAGCCATCCACATGATATTCACATTACAAAAGAGGCTCCTAACTACAGTGTGGATGACCACTAATGCACGGACATATTCATCATTACTGCAATACCAAAACAGCACGCCGGGAAAGGAGTGCTGTTTTTTTTGTTGTTAAGCTAAGGGGCTTGTGATAAAATGGGAATAGTGAGTGAAACAATCTGGAGGAAAGAAGTGCGATGAGCGGTACAAATCATATGGAAAAGACGGAGAATCCGGCAGCAGAAAAGGAAACAGTTTCCAGAAACTTTATTGAACAGATCATTGAGAAGGATTTGGCAGAGGGGGTTTATGATACGGTACACACCCGTTTTCCGCCGGAGCCTAATGGGTATCTGCATATTGGTCATGCCAAGAGTATCCTGTTAAATTACGGGCTGGCACAGAAATATGGTGGAAAGTTTAATATGCGTTTTGATGATACCAATCCTACCAAGGAGAGGATTGAGTTTGTGGAATCCATCAAAGAGGATATCCAGTGGCTGGGGGCAGACTGGGAGGACAGGCTGTATTTTGCCTCCGATTATTTTCAGGAAATGTATGAGGGAGCCGTTAAGCTGATTAAGAAGGGGAAGGCCTATGTCTCCGATTTGACGGCAGAGCAGATTAGAGAATACAGAGGAACCCTGACGGAGCCGGGGAAAGAGGATCCGGGCTCCTTAAGAAGTGTGGAAGAAAACCTCAGGCTCTTTGAAGAGATGAAAAATGATAAATTTCAGGACGGCGAGAAGGTTTTGAGAGCCAGAATCGATATGACCTCACCCAACATGAATATGCGTGATCCTGTGATTTATCGTGTGGCTCACATGGCTCATCACAATACCGGAAACAAATGGGTGATTTATCCCATGTACGATTTTGCCCATCCGATCGAGGATGCCATTGAGGGGATAACCCATTCCATCTGTACGTTGGAATTTGAGGATCACAGGCCTCTGTATGACTGGGTAGTAAGAGAATTGGAATACCCCCATCCTCCGAAGCAGATTGAATTTGCCAAGCTGTACCTGACCAATGTGGTAACGGGAAAGCGTTATATTAAGAAGCTGGTGGAGGAAGGAATCGTAGATGGCTGGGATGATCCGCGCCTGGTTTCTATTGCGGCATTAAGAAGGAGAGGCTTTACTCCGGAATCCATTAAGCTCTTTGTGGAACTGTGCGGAGTCAGCAAGAGCAATTCCTCTGTTGACTATTCTATGCTGGAATATTGTATCCGGGAGGATCTGAAGCTGAAAAAGGCCAGGGTGATGGCCGCACTGGATCCCATTAAGCTGGTGATCGATAATTATCCTGAAGGGCAGACGGAGCTGCTGGAGATACCTAACAACCTGGAGAATGAAAATCTGGGTGTACGTCAGGTACCCTTCGGGCGTGAGCTTTATATTGACCGGGAAGACTTCATGGAAGAACCACCCAAAAAGTATTTTCGCCTTTATCCCGGTAATGAGGTTCGTTTGATGTACGCCTATTTTGTCACCTGTACAGGCTGTGTGAAGGATGAGAATGGAAAGGTGATCGAAGTACACTGCACTTATGATCCGGAAACGAAAAGCGGAAGCGGCTTTACCGGTCGAAAGGTAAAGGGAACCATTCATTGGGTACCTGCTTCCCAGGCCATAAAAGCAGAGGTAAGGCTTTACGAGAATATTATAGATGAAGACAAGGGGGTTTATAATGAAGACGGCAGTCTGAACCTGAACCCTAATTCAATGACCGTATTAAAAGAGTGCTTTGTGGAGCCGGTAGTGAAGGAAGCAAAGGCCTATGACAGCTTCCAATTTGTAAGGCAGGGATATTTTTGTGTAGACAGCAGAGATTCCAGGCCGGAGGCATTGGTCTTTAACCGGATCGTATCTTTGAAAAGCTCCTTTGTATTACCAAAATAGACTAAAGATAAGAAAGGGTGGAAAGAAAGTACATGAGCGAAGCAGAAAAACTATTCGACAAAAAGTATACCTGTCCGGTATGTGACAGCCCGGTTGTGGGCAAGACAGTAAAGACAGGTAAAGCCAAGCTGTTACGTACCGATATGGATTTGCGTAATGTTTTCGAGGGAGTCGAACCCCTAAAGTATGAGGTGGTGGTGTGTCAAAAATGCGGATACGCAGCATTGACGAGATTTTTTGACTCGGTGACTACGGTTCAGCAAAAATATATTCAGGAAAAAATAACTCCTAATTTTAAGCCATTGAATGATGAGGGAGAGGAGCTTACCTATGAACAGGCGCTGACTCGTTATAATGTGGCTTATGCCAATGCAGTGGTGAAGATGGCGAAGGCCAGTGAAGGGGCATATATCTGCCTTAAGGCAGGGTGGCTGTGCCGCAGCTACAAGGAAAGTCTGGAGGCTGCAGAAGCCAAGCCGGAATTAATTGCCAAGGTAGCAGCCATGGAAACGGATTATTTGAAAAAAGCCTATGATCATTTTACGAAAGCAGTGCAGAGTGAAAATTTTCCTATTTGCGGGATGGATGAAAATACGGTAGATTATTTACTGGCAGTATTGGCGATGGAGTGCGGAGAGTATTCAGTTTCCTCAAGGATGCTATCAAAGCTCTTGGCCTCACCCCTTTGCAGCAACCGGGTAAAGGAGAAGGCCAGAGATGTAAAAGAGGTTCTTGTTGCACGAATGAAAGATAGAGGAGAAGAGGAAGAAGAGTAGCAGGATGATTTAGAGGGCTGGCTGACCTGGAAGCAGCAGCTCTCTTTTTTTACTGTGTAAATATTGTGGAAGAAATGAATAAAAACTCTCTATTTGGAGAAAATAAAAGAGATTTAGTTGAAGAGTGTCGGAATATATGATATGCTGGATAGACTAAAGCAGTCAATTATAAATGACGAAAAAGAGGGCACTACGGAAATGAACGACAAGTTTTTTGATTTAAAGCGAGAAAAGCAGGATCGGATGATAAACGGGGGCTTGAAGATTTTTGCCAAGTATGGATACCGTCATGCAACTACAGACGAGATCGTAAGGGAGGCTGCCATCAGTAAAGGACTTTTGTTCCATTACTTTGGGAATAAGGTGGGAATGTATGTCTTCCTGATGGATTACAGTGTGCGATTTTTGCTGTTGGAGATGTCCAGGAGGGTGGACAAGGAGGAAACAGATTTTTTCGTGTTAGCCAGACAACTGGAGGAGGCGACCCTGGGAGTGCTGAAAAATTATCCCTATATGCAGGCTTTTTTGGAGAAGGCTTTTGAAGAAATCTGTTTGGAAGCATTGGAGGAATGTGAAGAACCCAAGCAGGCTTATCTTGGTAAGGTGGAGCAATATTATGGGCAGGCTAAGGAGGCTTCCCTGAAAGAAGGAGTTTCCCTAAGCCGGGTGAAAGAGATGTTTAAATACCTGAAGAAAGGAATTTTAATGGAGAATCTGGCACTGGACACCATGCAGCCGGAGATGATGCACACACAGATTTGTACCTATTTGAATATGCTGGAGGGGCTATGCAAATAGCCCCTGTAATATTTTTCTTGACTTGTCTCCTATTTGTCTATATAGTCTAGTACAACGAATAATAAGTTTCTGATACATTGACGCAGAATGATTGTTTCATATGCAAGGCGGAGGAATGAGGCGTAGCGGTGGCTACGTCGATTGA
>SFDP01000049.1 GCA_004558185.1 Lachnospiraceae bacterium
GAATACTTTGCGCTCTTTTGTATTTGTTCCGATTCTGGCATGACCGGAGCAGATGTAAGAGTAGTAAGTTGCAAATATCTGCTTAATAAGCAGACACTACTTACGAAACATTTACTACTCTTGAAACTATGTAGAATATGCTGTACTGGAGAATAATAGGCTCGCCAAAAGGCGAGCTTATTTAGAATGCTTTATAGGAAATCTCTGAATTACGTTTTCAGGGAAGTCCGATGTTAATAATAAAAGCGCAAGATACTTATATTTGTAAATGATAACGGTGGGAAGAATCATTGCAAAAATTAGTATTTAGTTTATAAAAAAAGATTGATTATTTTATAAAAAAAGTGTAAACTGTAGAAGTAATGCACAAAATAGTTTCCCCAATACATCGATTATATTTGTGCATTTTGCCCGGCCGCATATGTCTGGGACGATTATCTTTACGAGTGAACAAGAAAACTAAACATGCAAAGGAGAAAAGAGAATATGTTGAGAAAACTATCAAATGGCTGTGTGCATCTGGTCAACAGATTTCTTCCGGATCCGTTCTTATTCTGTGTAATCTTAACCGTGCTTGTATTTGCAGGCTCACTGGCAGTAACCGGGGCAGGCTTTGTGGCAACGGTAGCAGGATGGGGAAAAGGTATCTGGAATCTGTTGGCCTTTTCCATGCAGATGGCATTGGTACTGGTATTGGGAAGTGCACTGGCAAATGCCAGGATTGTAAAAGGAATCATTGATAAGATTGCAGGAATTGCCAAAACTCCCACACAGGGAATCGTAGTAGTGACCGTGGTATCGGTTGTCTGCTGCTGGTTAAACTGGGGCTTCGGTCTGGTTATCGGAGCGATTTTGGCAAAGGAAATTGCAAGACAGGTGAAGGGAATTGACTATCGACTGCTGATTGCCTCTGCCTATACCGGCTTCGTGGTATGGCATGCAGGTATTTCAGGCTCCATTCCTCTGGCTCTGGCCACTCCCGGTGAGGAGGCGCTGCTAAAGGCCACCGGAGGAGCTTTGTCAGAAGCGATTCCAACCTCCATGACTATTTTTTCACCCTACAATATTCTGGCCTGTGTCATCATTCTGGTAGGCTTACCATTTATCAATGCGAAGATGCATCCCAGTAAGGAAGAAACCTTTGTAGTAGATCCCGAACTGTTAAAGGAAACAGAAGAGGACAAGAAGATACCTGTTACTCCTGCAGAAAAGCTGGAGCACAGCCCAATCTGCTCTTTGATTATTGTAGCAGCCGGATTGATCTTTTTGGTGAATTATTTTATGAACAATGGCTTCAATCTGACATTGGATATTGTAAATACCATCTTCCTGGTATTGGGGCTTTTGGCACATAAAACTCCGATTAACTATGTTCATGCAATTGCGGATGCAACAAAAGGTACTGCGGGAATCATTTTACAGTTTCCTTTCTATGCCGGTATCATGGCATTGATGACCTTTGCTCCTAATGGAACCAGCCTGGCAAGTGTAATCAGTACCTTCTTCGTATCGATTTCCACACGAGTTACCTTCCCGCTGTTTTCTTTCCTGTCGGCAGGTATCGTCAACTTCTTCGTACCCTCCGGCGGCGGACAATGGGCAGTGCAGGGACCGATTATGATGCCTGCCGGTCTGGAGCTGGGAGTTGATCCTTCTTTAACCGGTATGGCCATTGCCTGGGGTGATGCGTGGACCAATATGATCCAGCCCTTCTGGGCATTGCCTGCATTGGGTATTGCCGGCCTGTCTGCACGTGATATTATGGGTTATTGTGTAATTGCATTGCTGTTCAGCGGTATTGTAGTATGTGGCTGCTTCCTGCTTGCAGGGTTTGGCTTCCTTCTGCCTTTCTAAAGCCAATTCAGATCGGCGATAGAAAAAGAGAGAGGTAAGAATCCCCTGCTCCATTATTGGGGAAGATGGGAAAGCAGGAGATTCCATTGAATAAGGTGCCATACATGACGCAGATCATGTATGGCATAATTTTACAACGAAGGAAAATAACGGCTGCCTGAGCAGTCAAGCAGCCTGGCACTTCGGAATGGAGGAAAAAATGATTAATAAATTTTTAACTGCGGATGAGGCAGTAGCTGGTGTAAAAGACGGCATGACGATCATGGTGGGAGGATTTCTGGGGACAGGCTCTCCGGAGATTTTAATGGATGCTTTGGTGCGCAGGGGTGTTAAACATCTTACAGTGATTGGAAATGATGGTGGACTTCCTGTGGGAACCCATGGGGCTAAAACAGACAGAGGAATCGCCAAGCTGTTATCGGCAGGAATGGTGGATCACATCATTGCCAGCCATGTAGGAATGAATCCGGTCATTGCCGAGGGAATGAATGCAGGAACTTTAAAGTGTACTCTGGTCCCTCAGGGAACCCTGGCAGAGAAAATCAGAGCTGCCAACTATGGATTAGGAGGTGTTCTGACTCCTACCGGCGTGGGAACCCCCATGCAGCACGCTCTGGATGAACTTGGAAGAGAGAAAAGGGTAGTTAAAATCGAGGGGAAAGAATATCTTTTGGAGATGCCTCTAAAGGCTGACTATGCTTTTGTACGGGCATCTGTATGTGATAAGTTTGGAAACTTTAAATGTGAAAAGGCAACAAAAAACTTTAACTATGTCATGGCCGGTGCAGCGGACAAGGTCGTTTTGGCAAGCGAAAGAGTAGTTGAGGTGGGTGAACTGGATTCGGATCATTATGATGTTCCGGGTGTGGTAGTTGATATTATCGTGGAAGGAGAAGCAAAATGGCAGATTTAAAGGAGAGAATTGCAAAAAGAATTGCAAAGGAATTTAAAGACGGCGATTTTGGCAATCTGGGAATTGGTCTTCCCACCATGGTAGCCAATTATATTCCCAAGAATGTAGATGTAATTCTTCATTCTGAGAATGGCTTTGCCGGCCTGGGTGAAGTCGTTGAAGCAGGAGAGGAAGATGTAGATATTGTAAATGCCGGCGGTGCATATGTTACAGCCATTGACCGGGTTCATTTTTTTGACTCTGCTATGAGCTTCGGTCTGGTAAGAGGCGGACACCTGGATATTACCGTACTGGGGGCAATGCAGGTGGCCGAAAACGGCGATCTGGCAAACTGGATCGTTCCCGGAGCAAAGGTGGCCGGAATGGGTGGCGCAATGGATCTGGTAGTTGGTGCAAAGAAGGTAATTATTGCCATGCTCCATACTCAGAAGGGACAGCCTAAAATTTTAAAGGAATGTACACTGCCATTAACTGCCCAGAAATGTGTAAACATGATTGTAACCGAAATGGGAGTTATGGAAATCACACCGGAAGGAATTGTAGTGACGGAGCTTCATCCTGATTATACTAAAGAGGATATCCAGGCAGCTACGGGCTGCAAGCTGATTTTCAGTCCTGAGTTAAAGGCCATGGAGGAAGAATAGGCCTTTAGGAAATAGTAGGCGATAAGTTACTAATGAAGAAATGTGGAGGAATAACGGTGAAAAGTATAAAAGGAATCTTTCTCTCTTTAACGTTTGCTATTATTGTTGTTTTGGTGGGCAGCTTATCCTGGACCAGCTACCGCTATTCAAAGTCTTCTATTCTGAATAGCGTTGAAAAGGAACTGAAGGATAATGCCATACTTATCCAAACGCAGTTGGATGCATGGCTGGAAGCCAGAATGACAGAAGTTACAACTATGGCAGACACGCCGATTCTGCAAAGCGGTGAGATGAGGGCAATCAATACCTATTTAGGAAATCAACTGGAGCAGTTGGATGCTTACAGCAGCTTCTGGGTTTCCGATTTAAATGGGGACTGGTATTCGCCTCTGGGAACCGCCGGAAGTATTAGTGAGCGAGATTATTTTCCCGTTATTCTTTCTACCAAGGAGCCGGTGATTTCCAATCCGTTGATCGGGAAGGCGGATGGAAAGCTGGTGGTTGTGATTGCTGTTCCGGTGAAGGTAAACGGACAGATGAAAGCCATTCTCGGAGCCAATGTTAAGGTTGAGGAGCTGGTGGGTCTGGTAGGAGCAGTAGAAGTAGGAGAAACCGGCTATGCTACCTTGTATCAGGCAGACGGAACGGTTATCGCAGATCGGGATACCAGTAAGATTTTAGAGAGCAATCCTTTTCGGGATAATACCAGCAGCCTATACCAGACGGAGTCGGATATTTTATCCGGCACATTAGGGATAAAGCTGATTGAGGAGGAGAAAGGAACCGCTTATGTTGCTCACACTCCCATGAATTCCACGGATTGGATCATCACCGTAGTAGCCAATATTGATGAGTTCATGGCTCCTTTAGAGGATTATTTAGCAACCAGCCTGATTACTGCCGCAGTGTTATTGATCGTTGCAGCCGGTATTGTTCTGCTTGTCACGATTAAATTGACCAATCCTATCCGTAAGCTGCAGGATGCAGCAGTGTCCATGGCAGAGGGAGATTGTACTGTCCAAATTAAAATCAAGGACAGAACTGAAATCGGCAGGCTTGCAGATGCTTTTGCAGCTATGGGGGAAAACTTACAGCAATTGTTAGCACATATTTTAGGATCAGCCAATCAGATAGATGCCTTTTCAGAGGAAATTGACCAACAGGTGAAGGTTACGATGAACAAGGCAGACGAAGCCTCCTGTGCAATCAAAAATGTTACTCGGGAAATTCGGGAACAGGTAGATTTTGTGGATAAAATGGCAGGTTCTGCCGGCGAAATTTCTTCGGCAATCGTTCATGCCAATGTGAGTATAGAAGAGATTTCTGCTTCGGCAGAGGAAACCGTCAAGGCAGCGAAAAACGGAAATGAGGTAATCGCTTCAGTTAAGCAGCAGATGGAGCAGATTAAAGAGGTGGTTTCCAGAGCAGCAGAGGTGATTGAAGAAGTAGGTACACGCTCGAAGGAGATTGGTGAAATTGTAGATACCATTGCCAGTATTTCCAGCCAGACGAATCTATTGGCACTAAATGCGTCAATTGAGGCAGCAAGAGCGGGTGAGCAGGGAAGAGGCTTTGCGGTGGTAGCGCAGGAAGTAGGGAAACTGGCAGAGGAATCAGGGGAAGCGACCAAGAAAATTGCCCATTTGGTGACAGAGATGCAGCAAAGCACAGAAAAAGCTGTATCCTCCATGGAAGCAGGTACGATAGAGGTAACTCACGGTACTGAGGTAGTATCCGATGCAGATACTTCCTTTCGAAAGATTCAGGGACTGATTGAGCAGTTGATGCTTCAGTTGGAAGCCATTATGCAGGATATGCAGAATATAGGCAGAGAAAATGAAGGACTGGTAGATGCAGTAGAGCATATTAATACCTTAAGCAGAGAAATCCTGAATGAAACGCAGGTTGTGGAAGAAGCATCAGATCAACAGCTAAATGCAAACAGAGAGAATATGGCTTCTGTTGAGCGACTTGCACGAATGTCAGAAAAGCTGATTTTAGAGGTGAAACGCTTTAAAATTGATTAAAATTGATTAGATAGAAAAAGACTTGACATCGATTCAGATTTTCACTATGATGGTAAAGAATAAGAGAAAAAGCCATGAAGGTGTCAAGTAAGAGTATATCTTCTTTAAGAGAGAGGAAGTCGCTGGCTGTAAGCTTCCTTAAGTTCAGGTATACGATGAATTTCCCACCCTAGCTTCTTACCTGAACATTTTTAGACTATTAGGGTAAGACGGAGCAGACACGTTAAGTCTTCAGAGTGTCCGATGAATCGGAAATGTGGGTGGTACCGCGGAAATTTTCGTCCCCAGTGTCTTACGACACTGGGAATTTTTTATGAGAAAATATGCAGATGGAGTGGCAGAGAACATGGAGAGGGAGGAAGAAATGAAAGAGAAGCTGGAACAGATTAAGGCAGAGGCCATGGAGCAGATCAGAAATTCCGAAGCCTTAGAGAGATTAAACGATGTCCGGGTAAATGTACTGGGGAAGAAGGGGGCATTGACTGCAGTATTAAAGAGTATGAAGGATGTTGCCCCTGAGGACAGACCCAAGGTTGGCCAGTTAGTAAATGAGACCCGGGCAGAAATAGAAAGGGTGCTTGAAGAAACCGTTAAGAAACTGGAGGCGGTAAAAAGAGAGGCACAGCTTAAAGCAGAGGTTATTGATGTGACCCTGCCTGCAAAGAAGAATAGCGTGGGACATCGCCATCCCAATATAATTGCCATGGAAGAAGTAGAGCGGATTTTCATTGGTATGGGCTATGAGGTGGTAGAAGGACCGGAGATTGAAACCGATTATTATAATTTTGAAGCCTTGAATATTCCGGCGGATCATCCGGCCAAGGATGAGCAGGATACCTTTTATATTAATGGGGATATTCTGTTAAGAACCCAGACTTCAGGAACCCAGGTGCACGTGATGGAGCAGGGAAAGCTGCCTATCCGTATGATTGCACCGGGAAGAGTATTTCGTTCTGATGAAGTGGATGCAACCCATTCTCCTTCCTTTCATCAGATTGAAGGCCTGGTCATTGATAAGAAAATTACGTTTGCGGATTTAAAGGGAACATTGGCAGAGTTTGCCAGAGAACTGTTTGGGGAAGAAACAAGGGTGAAATTCAGACCCCATCATTTTAACTTTACGGAGCCCAGCGCAGAAATGGATGTAAGCTGTTTCAAATGCGGCGGAAGTGGATGTCGGTTTTGTAAAGGAAGCGGATGGATCGAGATTCTGGGATGCGGAATGGTACACCCTAATGTACTTCGCATGAGCAAAATCGATCCTGAACAGTATACCGGCTTCGCATTTGGAATCGGACTGGAAAGAATTGCCCTGCTAAAATATGAAATTGATGATATGCGTCTGCTCTACGAAAATGATATTCGCTTTTTGAAGCAATTTTGATGTGTGAGGCAGAACAGCAGAAATAGGAGGATGAGCATGAATACAGCGCTATCTTGGATTAAAGCATATGTACCGGATTTGGAAGTGGATGATCAGGAATATACCGATGCGATGACTTTATCCGGTACGAAAGTAGAAACCTTTGAACGTTTGGATAAAAATTTGGATAAGATAATCGTAGGACAGATTCTGTCCATTGAAAAGCATCCAGATGCAGATAAATTAATCGTCTGCCAGGTGGATATAGGAAAGGAAAAGCTGCAGATCGTTACCGGAGCACCCAATGTAAAGGTGGGAGATAAGGTTCCCGTAGTAATTGATGGAGGAAAGGTGGCAGGCGGCCATGATGGAGGTCCGCTGCCCAAAGAGGGAATCGTCATCAAAAATGGTAAGCTGAGGGGAATCGATTCCTTTGGAATGATGTGTTCCATTGAAGAATTAGGTTCCACCAGAGATTTTTACCCGGAGGCTCCGGAGAATGGAATCTATCTTTTTGAAGAGGATGCGGAAGTGGGCAGTGATGCCATTGAGGCTCTGGGACTGAGGGATACCGTATTTGAATATGAGGTAACCTCCAACCGTGTGGACTGCTACAGTGTTTTGGGAATTGCCCGAGAAGCAGCCGCTACATTCGGAAAATCGTTTAAGGCACCTGTAGTAGAAGTAAAGGAAAATGGAGAAAAGGTTGAGGACTATATTTCGGTCGAAGTAGAGGATAAAGACCTGTGCAGCCGTTACTGTGCAAGGGTGTGTACCGGAATCAAGATAGGCCCTTCTCCCAAGTGGATGCAAAGGAGACTTTCTGCCAGTGGAATCCGCCCCATCAATAATCTTGTGGATATCACCAACTATGTGATGGAGGAGTATGGCCAGCCCATGCACGCCTTTGATCTGGATACGATTGCGGGAAAGAAAATTGTGGTAAAGCGGGCAAAGGATGGAGAAGAATTTCAGACCCTGGATGGTCAGATAAGGAAACTGGATTCCGAAATGCTGATGATCTGTGACGGAGAGAAGGAAATCGGTATTGCCGGTATTATGGGCGGTGAGAATTCCAAAATTACCGACCAGGTAAAAACCGTTCTTTTTGAAGCGGCCACCTTTAACGGAGCCAATATCCGCAGATCGGCCAAAAGGCTGGGGCTGAGAACGGATGCCTCGGGTAAGTTTGAAAAGGGTCTGGACCCCAGAAATGCCGAGGCTGCTATTAACAGAGCCTGCCAGTTGATTCAGGAGCTGGGCTGCGGAGAAGTAGTAGGCGGCATGGTGGATGTTTGTGAGCCGCTGGAAGAATTGAAGCGAATTAAATTTGAGCCGGAGAGAATCAACAGCTTATTGGGAACTGATATTGACCGAGGAACCATGCTGGATATCTTTGCACGCTTAGAGCTTGAGTTTGACGAAAAAACAGAGGAATTGATCATTCCTTCTTTTCGTCAGGATTTAGAGCAGATGGCAGATATTGCAGAAGAGGTTGCCAGATTCTATGGATATGACAAGATTCCCATGACCTTGCCCAGTGGTGAGGCAACCACAGGTAAGCTGCCCTTTAAACTGAGGCTGGAGGAAAAGGCAAGAGATATTGCAGAATTCTGTGGCTTTTCTCAGGGAATGTGCTATTCCTTTGAAAGTCCAAAGGTATTTGACAAACTGATGCTGGCAGAGAATGATACATTGAGAAAGGCTATCGTTATCGCCAATCCTTTGGGAGAGGATTTTTCCATTATGAGAACCATTTCCTTAAATGGAATCCTCACCTCACTGGCGACTAACTATAATCGCAGAAATAAGGATGTACGGCTTTATGAGCTGGGCAATATTTATCTGCCCAAGAGTCTTCCCCTGACAGAGCTTCCTGAGGAGAGAATGCAGTTTACCCTGGGCTTTTACGGAGAAGGAGATTTCTTTACCATGAAGGGAGTAGTAGAGGAGTATCTGGAAACTATCGGTCTGAAAAAAAAGATCGGCTATGACCCCAATGCGGGGAAGGTATTCCTTCATCCCGGCCGTCAGGCGAATATCCTCTATGAGGGTGTTGTCCTGGGGTATCTGGGAGAGGTGCATCCGGCGGTACTGGATAACTATGATCTGGGAGCTAAGACCTATATAGCCGTATTGGATATGCCCAATGTGGAGCCTTTTGCGACCTTTAACCGCAAATATGAAGGGGTTGCCAAATATCCGGCAGTAACCAGAGATATCAGTATGGTTGTGCCAAAGGAAATCCTTGCAGGACAGATTGAGGCTATGATTGAACAGCGTGGAGGGAAGCTGATGGAATCCTGTGTGCTTTTTGATATCTATGAGGGTGCACAGATCAGGCCCGGCTTTAAGTCCATGGCTTACTCCATTACCTTCAGAGCAGCAGACAGAACTCTGGCAGAGCAGGATGTGACAGTAGCCATGCGCAAAATCTTAAATGGCCTGGAAGGCATGGGAATTGAATTAAGACAATAAAGAAGGGGAAACCCAGAATTAAAAGCTGCCTGTGCAGCAGAATGAGAGGAAAAATGGAAAGAAAAAATGTATGGAATACTTACAGTGATCGTCAGTTAGAGGAAGTCGATGCTTTTGGAAAAGAATATATGTATTTTCTGGATCATGGAAAGACTGAGCGGGAATGCACTGATCTGGTGGTCAATATGATTGAGAAGGAAGGCTATATAGAGCTGAATCAGGCCATCAGAGAGGGAAAGAAGCTGGTTGAGGGAGATAAGGTTTATGCCGTATGTATGAATAAGAGTGTGATCATGTTCCGGATTGGTTCCAGGCCGATGGTGGAAGGAATGAACATTCTGGGCGCCCATATTGATTCTCCCAGACTGGATGTGAAGCAGAATCCTCTTTATGAGGATGGAGGAGTGGCCTATTTGGACACTCACTATTATGGAGGGGTGAAAAAATACCAATGGGTAACCCTTCCCCTTGCCCTTCATGGGGTAGTAATTAAGAAGGACGGTACTACGGTAGAGATCAACGTAGGTGAGGATGAAAATGATCCGGTATTCTTTATCTCTGATCTGCTGATTCATCTTGCTGCCGAGCAGCTTGAAAAAAAGGCAGCCAAGGTGATCGAGGGCGAGGCTCTGGATCTGATTATCGGCAATATGCCGATAAAGCCCGAAAATAAGGAAGATAAAGAAGAAAAAGATGCAGTAAAGAAAAGTATTTTAAAGATTTTAAAGGAAACCTATGATATTGAAGAAGAGGATTTTATGTCGGCAGAACTGGAAATCGTTCCTGCCGGCAGGGCAAGAGAAGCGGGCTTTGACCGCAGCCTGATTCTGGCCTATGGGCATGATGACAGGGTGTGTGCGTTTTCTTCCCTGAAGGCTATCCTGGAGGTTGAAAAGGTGGAAAGAACTGCCTGCTGCATTCTTGTAGATAAGGAGGAAATCGGAAGTGTGGGTGCTACCGGTATGCAATCCAGATTCTTTGAGAATACGGTTGCGGAGGTTCTGAACCTGACCGGAGAATACAGTGAACTGAATCTAAGAAGATGCCTGGCAGCCTCCGATATGCTGTCCTCTGATGTGAGCTCAGCTTATGATCCTACCTTTGCCTCTTCCTTTGATAAAAAGAATGTGGCCTTCATGGGACAGGGCATGGTATTTAATAAGTTTACCGGAGCAAGAGGAAAAAGCGGCTCCAATGATGCCAATGCAGAATACATCGCCCATATCCGCAATCTGTTGGAAGAAGAAAAGGTGGTGTATCAGACCGCAGAGCTGGGTCGGGTAGATTTGGGCGGCGGCGGAACCATTGCCTATATCCTGGCTCTTTATGGAATGAATGTGATCGACTGCGGAGTGGCGGTGATGAGTATGCATTCTCCCTGGGAGGCCATCAGCAAAGCTGATTTATATGAAACCAAGAGAGGCTATGTGGCTTTCTTAAAAAGGGCCTGCCTTTAACCAGAACATGAACTAGAGGAATTATGGATAATCTGAAAACCAGCGATTTTTACTTTGATTTGCCTGAAGAATTAATTGCCCAGGACCCTCTGGAGGATCGTTCCTCCTCCAGACTTCTGGTTCTGGATAAAGCAACTGGAAAAATTGAGCACAGCAAATTTATTCATGTAGCAGACTATCTCAGACCAGGGGATTGCTTAGTCCTGAACGATACGAAAGTGATTCCTGCCAGACTCATCGGAGAGAAAGAGGATACCCATGGAGCAGTAGAGGTGCTGCTGTTAAAAAGAAAAGAAAACAATATTTGGGAAACCCTGGTAAAGCCGGGAAAAAAATGCCGTCCGGGTGCAAAACTTTCCTTTGGTGACGGAAGGCTTAAGGCAGAGGTATTGGAAATTGTGGATGAAGGAAATCGTCTGATTCAATTCCAATATGAAGGAATATGGGAAGAGGTGTTGGACAGTCTTGGGGAAATGCCCCTTCCTCCTTACATTACCCATAAGTTAAAAGACAAAAATCGTTATCAGACGATTTATGCCAGGTATGAGGGCTCTGCCGCCGCTCCTACAGCGGGGCTGCATTTCACCGATGAGCTTTTGCAGGAAATAGAAAAGAAGGGAGTAGCTATAGCCTATGTTACCCTCCATGTGGGACTGGGTACCTTTCGCCCTGTGAAGGCAGAGAACATCTTGGAGCATCATATGCATTCGGAATCCTATCAAATTACCGAAGAGGCAGCGCAGAAGATTAATCAGGCCAAGAAAAATGGGAATCGTGTAATATGCGTGGGAACTACAAGCTGCCGCACCATCGAAAGCGCAGCTAATGAACAGGGAGAGCTGTGTGCAGGATCCAAAGATACGGATATTTTTATTTACCCGGGATACCGATTTAAGGTCATGGATGGTCTGATTACCAATTTTCATCTTCCAGAATCTACTCTGGTCATGCTGGTTTCTGCCCTTGCGGGAAGGGAGGCAGTTCTTGAAGCCTATGCTCAGGCGGTAGAGGAAAGGTATCGCTTTTTTTCTTTCGGGGATGCCATGATGATAATTGACAAATAAAGACTCTTACGTTATGATGAAATCACTACTAAAGAGGAGTGTTCTACATGGAAGAAAGAAGGCGGAAGGCCAGAACCGATTTACAGGCATATTTGAATATTAAGAATATTTGCGGTAATGGGGCAAGTGAAGTGATGATTTCCGTTACCAACGTTTCTACCAGTGGCATAGGCTTCATCTCAGAAGAAAAGTTGGAGATGGGTACCGTATACAGTGGCAGTCTTACTCTCTGGACCAAAGAGATCATCCCAATTTTTGTGGAGATTGTCCGCATACACGAGTTAGAAGTAGGCTATAATTATGGTGCGATATTCATTGGAATGCCGGATTTTTATGCGAGTAAGATCAGCCTTTATCAGATGATGGAGGAGCACGGGCAGTAGCTTCTCCCCATAGCAATGGTGATTCGTATACAGTTAAGCAATAGAACAGGCAGGGTCTGTTCCATACATGGAGATTATGATAATAAACAGATAGCGAGCAGGATAAAACGGTGGATTTTATCCTGCTCGTTTTGGCTGTTTCATATAAGCGTTCAGGAAAAAGAACGACCGGTTAAGCGGTTAAATTCCTCATAAAAATGGGGAAAGCTGATATTTACACAGTCTTTGTCCAAAATGTTGGTCTCTCCGTGAGCCAAAAGAGAAGCTACGGAAAAACTCATGGCAATGCGGTGATCCTTATGAGAATGGATTGTGGCACCATGCAGAGATTTTCCTCCATGGATGATCATCCCATCCTCAGTAGGCTCGGCCTCGCAGCCCATGGCCTGCAGATTATCTGTCATAACCTGAATTCGATTACTTTCTTTTACTTTTAGCTCTGCTGCATCTTTAATAATGGTAGTTCCCTCAGCAAAAGCAGCCATAATGGCAATAACAGGAATTTCGTCAATGAGAGTGGGGATCAGTGAATCTCCGATTAGAGTCCCTTTTAGTGCAGAGGAACGAATCAATAAATCTGCCGTTTCCTCCCCGTTATCCTTGGTTCGGTTTAACATAGTGATATCACCGCCCATGGCTTTTGCCACCTTTAAAATCCCGTCTCTGGTAGGATTGATCCCTACATTTTTCAATAATAATTCAGAACCGGGAACTAAAAGACCTGCTGCAATAAAATAGGCCGCAGAGGAGATATCACCGGGAACCACAACCTTTCTGGCCTCTAAAACAGAGCCGGGAGTAATGCTGACGGTTGTTTTGTGGGCAGAGACATCTGCACCAAAATAGGAAAGCATAATTTCGGAATGGTTACGGCTGACATAGGGCTCGGTTACGCTGGTCTTAGCATCAGCATAAAGGCCTGCCAACAGAATGGCAGACTTTACCTGTGCAGAGGCAATGGGAGAATGGTAGTGGATACCACTCAGAGAACCTCCTTCAATTGATAAAGGGGCACAGTTATTCTGGTTCAGACTGGTAATTCTGGCTCCCATCTGCATTAAGGGCTCTATGATTCTTTTCATTGGGCGTTTGCAGATGGAAGCATCGCCTGTAAGCGTACTGCTAAAGGACTGACCGCTTAATATGCCCGCAAGCAATCTGGTGGTAGTTCCTGAATTACCGCAGTCCAGAATCTGGTCAGGGGCGGAAAGGCCATAGAGCCCCTTTCCGTGAATCAGAATCCTGTCTCCGTCGTTTTCAATATCTATGCCCAGCTTTTGGAAGCAGGAAATAGTGGACAGACAATCCTCCCCCTGTAAAAAGTGGGTGATTTCCGTAGTTCCTTTTGCCAGAGAGCCAAGCATTACGGCCCTGTGGGAGATAGATTTGTCACCGGGGATGGTAATTTCCCCTTTTAGGGCAGGTATTTGTGTTTGCATATTTCCTCTCATTCCGCTGCTTTGCAGCATTTTAATCTCAGGGGGATTTGTGCGTCAGCATCCATCCCCGGCTGAAAGCCGAATGCTCTTTCAGCCCCTCCTTCATTACCTGTGGATCAAATATTTTCTACTGATGTACAGCATACCCGTATTTCTTTAAAATCACAACAGCTTTTTCGTATTCTGATGCAGAATATAGCTCCATTCTCAGAGCACCCTCCTGATATTCCCGGTGATGAACGATTCCCATATTCTTGATGCTGATGGAATGAGAAGCCAAAAGAGCAGCAACGTTGGCAATTGCACCGGTTTTGTCGGGAATATCCAGATGCAGGACATACTGCTTCTGCAGTGGGCCGCTTCCGGTATTCGGGAAGGATTCTCTATAGACTCGGGCTTCTTCAAAAAAATCATACAGAAATCGTGAGTCATTTTCTGACAGCTTTTCTCTCAGTCCGGTTAGCTGGTCGATATATCGGGTCAGAAAATGCAGAATCGGCTCCCTGTTTTCCAGGCAGATCTGCTGCCATAGTCCGGCAGAGGAGGAGGCGATCCGGGTAATGTCTTTAAAGCCTCCGGCTGCCAGTGCCTTCAGGGTAGCCTGGGCATCATCCTCGTCTTTAACCAAATTTACCAGTGAGGAAGCAAGCAAATGAGGCACATGGCTTATGGCAGCGGTGGCCCGGTCATGATCTTCTACGTTCAAAAGATAGGGAATAGCCCCTGTTTTTTGGATAAACTCCTGAAAGGCATTCACCCTTTTGGGAGAAACCTTTTTCTCTGGAGTCAGCACATAATAGGCATTCTCCAAAAGGGAGGCATGAGCATTAAAGTAGCCGAAGCGCTCGCTGCCGGTCATAGGATGACCGCCAATGAAACGATCCTCCAGTCCCAGTTGGCGAATTTTCTGGTGAATCGGCATTTTTACACTTCCCACATCAGAAATCAGGGTATTTCCTGACAGGAAAGGAACCAAAGCTTCCAGATTCTGTAAATTAATGGATACAGGAGCACAAAGAAAGAGATAATCACACTGGCAAAGCGCAGGAGAAAGGGCAGAAAAGCTCTCAGCAGCTACACCTTCCTCCATGGCCGTTTGTAAAGTCTTTAAATCAATATCATAAACCTTAATCTTCGTCTCGGGACAACGTTCATGGATAGCTTTGGCCAGGGAGCCGCCAATCAATCCCAGCCCCAAAATACTACAGGTAAGCTGCTGGCTCATCATTACCTCCATCATTTCCTTCGTTGAACATTTGCATAGTTCTGAATAGTCTAAAAATCACGTTCTACCAACTGACAGAAGGGCCTCAGCTCACTGGTCAGCTTTGCAAATTTTTCAAAGGTAAGGGATTGGGGTCCGTCGGAAAGGGCACAAGCCGGATTGTTGTGCACCTCAATCATCAGACCGTCTGCCCCGGCTGCGACTCCTGCTTTGGCCATAGATGGCACATATTTATAGGAGCCGGTGGAGTGAGAGGGATCGATAATGACCGGTAAATGGGTCTTCTCCTTCAGAACAGGCACGCAGCTTATGTCCAATGTATTTCTGGTGGCTGTCTCGAAGGTACGGATGCCCCGCTCACAAAGCACTACATTGGGATTTCCTTCTGCAATAATGTATTCTGCCGCATTCAGCCATTCCTCAATGGTAGCGGAAAGCCCCCGCTTCAGCAGAACGGGCATACCGGAACGACCAGCCTCCTTTAATAAAATGAAATTTTGCATATTACGGGCGCCGATCTGTATCATATCTACATATTTTACTGCGGCTTCGATGGCCTCAAGGCTGACCACCTCACAGATCGTGGAAAGACCTGTTTCCTTTTTGGCATTCTGCATATACCGCAGTCCTTCCTCCTCAAGTCCCTGGAAAGAGTAGGGAGAGGTACGGGGCTTGTAGGCTCCTCCACGCAAAAAGGTGGCGCCGGCTTTCTTTACCGCCCGTGCGATCAGCATGAGCTGTTCTTCGCTTTCCACTGCGCAGGGGCCGGCCATAATGGTCAGATTACCGGGGCCGATAGTGGTATTGCCTGCCTTTACCGTAGAAGGCTCCGGGTGAAATTTTTTGTTGGCCAGCTTATAGCTTTCAGTTACGGGAAGAATTCTTTCTACATCCTTCATACTGGCCAGATGCTCAGGATTGATTTTATCCTTATTCCCTACAACACCGATGATCGTCACTTCCTTACCGGTTGAAAGATGAACCTCAAGATCATGCTGGCGCACATAAGAAACGACAGAAGATATCTGTTCTTCATTACTGTTAGGCTTCATAATAATAATCATATGCTTATCTCCTTATTTACCGATTGATTTGTATTTGCGGCTTTCCTTTTGCCCATGTGATTACGTCGCCATATAAATTTACCATTCTGTTTGAATGCAAGCATTCACAGAATGTAATTTACATAGCTCTGAATAATTACCGATATGGCAAGTATTGCAAGAAATATTGCAGAAATTTTGCAGGACTTGCATATATTAATGATACCAGGGTCAAAAGGTCTGAACCCACATGAGCTTGCTCAAATGTGGGTGAATGTCCTTGAGACCCGCCAAAATATGAGCTTAAAAGTGGGGAGTTAGGGGCTTTTGACCCTAACATCATATTAATGAGGCGATATCGCAAGTCAAACCTGTGATTTTTGTGATTCTGCATTGGGTTCTTTAAGAATATAGCACTTCAACGTGTAAAAGTCAATAAAGCTGTTGGTGGTATTTGAGCTTATTGCAGCAATTATTATTGTTGAAAAAAATTAAAAAATTGTACAAATTGATTGATAATACTTGTAAAACAGGTGCCGATTTAGTAAAATATACGCATGGGTATTTTAAGGAAAGAAGAAGGAAGATATTTTTTCTGTACATAATATCCAGTAATCTCATTAGATGGAGGAATCAATATGAATATTTACACAACAGACAAGATTCGAAATGTAGTGCTGCTTGGACATGGTGGTGCGGGTAAGACCAGCCTGGTAGAGGCAATGGCTTATTTGTCCGGAATTACTTCCAGAATGGGTAAGGTTGCTGACAAGAATACCATTAGCGATTTTGGAAAGGAAGAGCAGAAAAGGCAGATTTCCATTTCTACCTCTGTTGTTCCCATCGAGTGGGAGGGTTATAAAATCAACGTATTGGATACTCCCGGCTATTTTGATTTTGTAGGAGAAGTGGAAGAAGCTGTCTCAGCGGCAGATGCAGCAATAATTGTGGTTTCCGGCAAATCCGGTGTGGAGGTGGGAACCCAGAAGGCATGGGAGCTGTGTGACAAATATAAGCTGCCCAGAATGGTTTATGTAACGGAAATGGATATTGACAACGCTTCTTTTCGTCAGGTAGTAGCGGATATGACCGAAAGCTATGGTAAGAAGATGGCTCCTTTCCATTTACCGATTCGTGAAAATGAGAAATTTGTAGGCTATATTAATGTCATTACGGAGAATGGTAACCGCTGGCAGGGTAAAGAGGTGGTAGAATGTGAGGTTCCCGATTACAGCAGGGAGAATCTGCAGATCTGCAAGGATGCACTGCTGGAGGCAGTAGCAGAAACCAGTGAAGAATTTATGGAGCGTTATTTTGGAGGAGATACCTTCTCGGAAGCAGAGATTCGTGCTGCGTTGAGAAACAATGTGATGGATGGCTCCATCGTTCCCATGACGATGGGCTCCAATATTCTCTGTCAGGGTGTTTACACGCTGTTGGATGACGTGATTAAATATTTCCCCAGCCCGGAGAGCAGAAGTCTCAAGGGAATCAGTCTCAAAACCAACGAGATTTTTGATGCCGACTATGATTTTGCCAAAGCAAAATCTGCTTACATATGGAAAACCATAGTGGATCCGTTTATTGGGAAGTATTCTCTTGTAAAAGTCTGCTCCGGCGTACTGAAGGCAGATGATATTATCTTCAATCAGGATAAGGATGTTGAGGAGAAGATCAGCAAGCTGTATGTGATGCAGGGAGGCAAAGCTGTCGAGATCGGGGAGATTCATGCCGGAGACATCGGTGCCATTGCCAAGCTGACGGGAGCGAGAACCGGTGATACACTTTCTACGAAGGGGAATCCGATTCAGTATGGCAAAACAGAAATATCCACTCCCTATACCTATAAAAGATACAAAGCAGTCAATAAAGGAGATATTGATAAAATTTCCCAGTCTCTCCAGAAAATGATGGCAGAGGATCTTACATTAAAGGTAATCAATGATGGCGCTAACAGACAGACCCTTCTGTGCGGTATGGGAGATCAGCATCTGGAGGTAGTGGTCAGCAGATTGCAGAACGAATATAAGGTACAGATCGAGCTGGATAAACCCAAGGTGGCTTATCGGGAAACCATCCGCAAGAAATCCGACGTGGAATATAAGTATAAGAAGCAATCAGGAGGACACGGCCAGTATGGTCACGTTAAGATGACCTTCGAGCCCTCCGGTGACGTGGAGACTCCTTTCGTGTTCGAGCAGACAGTGGTAGGTGGTGCAGTACCTAAGAACTTCTTTCCTGCTGTAGAAAAGGGACTGCAGGAATCCGTGATTAAAGGGCCTCTGGCCGCTTATCCCGTTGTGGGCGTAAAGGCAGTTCTCTATGATGGTTCCTATCACCCGGTAGATTCTTCGGAAATGGCCTTCAAAATGGCAACAATACAGGCCTTTAAAAAGGGCTTTATGGAGGCCACTCCAGTATTGCTGGAGCCTATTTATTCCCTGAAGGTAACTGCTCCTGATTCCTACACCGGAGACATTATGGGAGATTTGAATAAGAGAAGGGGCCGGGTACTGGGCATGACACCTGTTCCAGGCGGCAAACAGATCATTGAGGCGGATATTCCTATGGCCAGTCTTGACGGCTACTGTACGGATCTGCGCTCCATGACCGGAGGCCGGGGTGAGTATTCCTACACCTTTGCACGATATGAGCAGGCACCCGGCGATGTACAGGAGAAAGAAGTGGCGGCAAGAGCGGCTAAGGTTGCAGAAGGAAGTGACGAAGGCTAATCAGAGTGACGAACGACTCTAATACCGGATGCCGGAGAAAAAGTGAATCCCCTCAGCTTGCCCTGAAGGACAGGGCAAGCTGAGGGGATTTTTCTGGCAACCATACGATAAGGGCTTGCTTTTTGATTAGAAAACGTTATAATGAGTGTTGATGCGGAAAACTGAATATAGAATGATAATGATGAGGAGAAGAAACACATGAAGAAAAGAATCAACGGTATTCTTTTAGTGTCTGTGTTACTGACACTAACTATTGCACTGAGTGCTTGCTCAGGTGATAAGGCAGGTGAACCATCAAATGGCAGCACTGCACAGTCTGAGACTGCAGGCAGTGAAACCACAGATGAGTCCTCGATTACCATCGGTATTCCACAGGATTTGGAAGAAAGTCTTGACCCACATAAGGCAGTAGCGGCAGGAACGAAGGAAATTCTGTTTAATATCTATGAAGGTCTGGTTAAGCCGGACAGTGATGGTAATATGGTGCCCGCCGTAGCAAGCGAATATACCATGGAAGATGAAGGTAAGACGTATGTCTTTACCCTGAGAGATGGTATCCTGTTCCATGACGGAACGGCTGTAACGGTAGAGGACATCCGCTATTCAATCGAACGATGCGCCGATACCAGTGGAGAAGGTACCCTTCTGGTTTCGGCTTTTTCTAATATTGAGAGTGTGGAGATTGTAGATGAGAAAACCGTCAGCATACATCTGGTGGAGGCCGATACGGATTTTTTAAGTGAATTGACGGTTGCAATCATTCCCCAAAGCAATGCCGACCCGGATAAAACGGCTATCGGTACCGGTCCCTATCGGCATGTCTCCCGAAGCATTCAGGACAATATAGTCCTGACCAGATATGAGGATTACTGGGGGGATAAGGCTAATATCCGTGATATTACGTTGAAAATCGTTGCAGATGGCGACATGATCGTCACCAATCTGAAAAGCGGTTCCATCGATATGTTCTGTCGTTTAACTACCGATCAGGCCAGAGAACTGGAGGGGAACGGTTTCGATGTGTATGAGGGAACCATGAACCTGGTACAGGCCCTGTATTTGAATAATGATTTTGAGCCATTTAAGGATGTGAGGGTACGCCAGGCCCTTTGCTATGCAATAAACCCCCAGGAGATATTGGAGCTGGGCTTTGAAGGAAAGGGAACCGTAATCGGAAGCTCCATGTTCCCGGCTTTTGGAAAATACTATCTGGAGGAGCTTGCTTCATCCTATCCCACAGACACTAAGAAGGCAAAGGCGCTGTTAAAGGAAGCCGGCTATGAAGATGGATTTTCCTTCAGCATTACCGTTCCTTCAAACTATCAGCCTCATGTGGATACGGCACAAATCATTGTAGAGCAGCTTAAATCCATTAACGTAAAGGCTACCATTAATCTGGTGGAATGGGAAACCTGGGTTTCTGAGGCCTATATCGGCAGACAGTTTGAGTCTACGGTAGTAGGAGTAGACGCCTCTACACTGACGGCACGAGCCCTTTTAGAGCGTTTTACCTCTGCCAATGACAAAAACTTTATTAATTTCAACAGTTCTGACTATGATCAGGCCTTTGCACAGGCTGTTGCTGCCACAGATGATGCCCAAAAAACGGCCTATTATCAGGAGTGCGAAAGAATTCTGAGCAAAGAAGCGGCTAACGTCTATATCCAGGATATGGCCAGCCTGGTAGCACTAAACAGCAAATACGGCGGATATCAGTTCTATCCGTTATATGTGCAGGACTTTGCAGCATTATATGTAAAATAGACAGTATGCAGGAGAGAAAAGGAGGGGAAGGATGAGGTATGCCGGAAAAAAGATGATCAGTATGCTGGTTACACTGCTGGTGGTATCCTTCCTTGTCTTTCTTGCATTTGCAGTGATTCCGGGGGATCCGGCAGTAGCAAAGCTGGGGATTCAGGCTACTCCCGAAAGGCTGGCGGCATTGCGGGAGCAAATGGGCTTAAACAGGCCCTTTATGGAAAGATACATTACTTGGGTGCTGGATGTATGCAGAGGGGATTTTGGAATCTCCTACAGCTACGGAACTCCGGTTTCTGATATCGTGCTGGAAAAGATTCCCATTACGCTCTGTCTGACGGGAATGTCTTTTCTTATGATGGCTGCCCTGGCAATTCCCCTTGGAATCTATACAGCAAAGCATGAAGGAGGGCGGCCGGACCGCATCATTCTGATGGTTAATCAGATTTTTATGGCTGTTCCTCCCTTTTTTGCAGGAATTCTGATCACTTATTTGTTTGGATTGCTATTCCATTGGTTTCAGCCCGGAGCCTTCGTTTCCTATGAGGTCAGTATGGGGAAATTTCTGCACTATTTGATTTTCCCGTCTTTGGCCATAGCCATTCCCAAAGCAGCCATGACGGTTAAGCTGCTTCGAAGCGCTCTTCTGGAAGAGCTGAAAAAGGATTATGTGAGAACGGCATACAGTAAAGGAAATCACAAAAATGCAGTATTGTATCGTCATGTGTTAAAAAATGCCATGATTCCCGTGATTACCTTTCTGGCAATGACTTTGACAGATATAGTGGCAGGAAGTGTCATTATGGAACAGGTATTTTCTATTCCCGGATTGGGACGAATTCTGATCACTTCTATTTCCAATCGGGATTATCCGGTTGTAGAAGCGATCATTATTCTTCTGGCAGCCATTGTGGTGGTGGTAAACCTTCTTTCAGATCTGCTTTGTCGGGGGATAGACCCAAGAATAGGGAGAAGTGAGTAAAATCAGGGAGAAGCATCTTATTTGGACAGTATTACAGGCAGGGGCTTACGATAGGGTTCTTATTTGAGCGATAGAATGGATTAAGATGAAACAGTTTAGAGAAACGAAAAAAAACTCAATCGATCGGGGGAATGACGAGAGGTCAGTCAGGAAGAAGAGAAATTATACCTTTATTAAGGGCTGCGTGATTACCGGGATAATCCTTACTCTCACCTTGATTGGCTTTTTTTATACACCCTATGATCCCGAAAAAATGGATGCGTCAAGCAAACTGGCCGGAATATCCCTTACCCATATCATGGGCTGCGATAATTTTGGAAGGGATATATTCAGTCGTGTATTGAAGGGCTGCTCAACTACTTTGGCGGTGGCCGGAGGAACGGTATTTATCGGCACCTTTTTTGGGCTGCTGATCGGTGCGTTTACAGGATACTTTTCGGGGATGATCGATGAGATACTCATGCGGATCATGGATGCACTGTTTGCTTTTCCCAGTCTTCTTTTGGCTCTGGTATTTGTGAGCCTTTTAGGCAGCGGAAAATATCAGGTCATTATCGCACTGGGTATTGCCTTTATTCCCAGCTTTTCCAGAATTGTACGCAGTGAATATATGCGAAACCGGAAATTGGATTATGTCAAGAGTGCCAGACTGGCAGGAGCATCACATCTGAGAATCATGTTTGTCCATATTTTACCCAATATCCGTCGAGTGCTTCTGGCTTCCGTAATGATTGGATTTAATAATGCGGTATTGGCAGAGGCAGGACTGACCTATCTGGGGATAGGTGTACAGCCGCCGGATGCCAGTCTGGGAGAGATGCTTTCCTCAGCCCAAACCTATCTTTTTTCTGCCCCCTGGTATGCGTTGGGGACAGGATTTACGATTATTTTGATGATTCTTGGTTTTAGCCTGATGGCGGAGGGACTGCAGCAAAATTAAGGAGAGTATCCTTTTGATCCAGGCAACTGCTGCATCCGTAAGGGGATTAACTCCGGGATTTGTGCCGAAGCGTCACAAATTCTTTGATCGCAGAGCCGAATCTGAAATTTGGCTGGCGTTCCTCAGCGTAAACGCTTCGGAATGGGGATTAGTATGCTGTTAGAGGTTGATAAGCTGAGTATTGAATTTCATGATCATCTGATTCCTGAGAGGGTGGTGTCAGATGTAAACTTCACATTGAATGAAGGAGAAATACTTGGAATTGTAGGAGAATCCGGTTCAGGCAAGAGTATGACCGCTCATGCCATAGCCGGATTGCTAAGCAGGCATGATATGAAAAAAACAGGAGAAATCCGGTTTGCGGGAAAGAACCTTTTGGCCTGCTCCCGTACAGAACTCAGAAAGATTCAGGGGAAGGATATTGGAATTATTTTTCAGGAGCCTATGACCAGCCTGAATCCTGTAAAAAAAATCGGCTGGCAGGTGGGCGAAACCCTGCGTATTCATACTGACTTAAGTAAGGAGGAAATTAGAAAGCAGGTACTGGATATGCTGCATAAGGTGGAACTGGAGAATCCCCAGCGGGTATATGAGCAGTATCCTGTTGAGCTGTCAGGAGGGATGCGCCAGAGGGTGATGATTGCCTCCGCGATGATCGGCAAGCCCAGAATCCTGATTGCCGATGAGCCCACCACGGCTCTTGATGTTACCATACAGGCTCAGATCGTCAAGCTGCTGAAGCGGCTGAATCAAACGGAGAAAACGGCTATTTTATTTATTTCCCATGATTTAAGCCTGGTACAGTCTCTTTGTGAGAGAGTAATTGTCATGCAGTATGGAAAAGTGGTGGAAAGGGGAACCTCCACGGAGGTATTCCATCATCCCAAAGAGGAGTATACCAGAATGCTGGTGGAGGCAATACCAAAATGTGAGTACGGGAATAGTATGCGGGAGAAAGGGTGAAGCAATTACCTTCTCTCAACCCGGGATTTGTGCGATGCTCAAATTCCCTGGGGTAAAATGCGGCTAAAGCGGCAGAAGGAGAGGGCCTATGGGCAAAATATTGACGGTAACAGGGCTGAATGTATATTACAAGGTCAAAAAGCCCGGGAAAGCAGGAAGAGAACGGGTTCATATCTTGAAGGATATCTCCTTTGAGATGGAAGAAGGAGAAATTCTTGGGCTGGTGGGAGAAAGCGGCAGTGGAAAATCTACGCTGGCTAAAGCCATACTTTCCATGGTGGCAGATCATGAAGGGAAAATATGGTGTAAGGATACTCACCCACAGATGATTTTTCAGGACCCCTTTGGCTCATTAAACCCGGCAAAAAAGGTAGGATGGATTCTGCAGGAGCCGCTGCGTAATCTGAAACGCTGTCCTGCAGGAGAACGTTATGACCGGGCAGTAGAGATGCTGGAAAAAGTAGGGCTGAGTGAAAAATACATGGTTCATTACCCGCATCAGCTTTCCGGCGGACAACGGCAAAGGGTGTGTATCGCTGCAGCCTTGATGCTGCACCCGGGGCTGGTGCTTGCGGATGAGCCGGTATCGGCATTAGATGTAACTATACAAAGGCAGGTATTGGAGCTTTTACTGAAATTAAAAAAAGAGATGGGCCTGTCCATTCTTTTTATCTCCCATGACCTGCGAGTGGTCTACCAGCTTTGTGATCGTGTGATGATTATGGAACGGGGACAAATCGTGGAGCAGCAAAAGACAGAGGAGATTTATTTTCATCCACAGCATGAGTATACAAAGAGGCTCTTGGATGCTGCGGGAATCAGGAGTTTGACATGAAAGAGAAAGAAAAAACGATGGTTGCTCTGGAGGATTTTATCCGGGTAGTGGAGGAGCTTAGAAGCGATCATGGCTGTCCCTGGGACAGGGCACAGACCCATGGAAGCATAAGGATGGAGCTGATCGAAGAAGCCTATGAGGCTGCGGAAGCCATGAGAGAGTATGAATCAACCGGAGAATACGATAATCTCAGGGAGGAATTAGGGGACCTTCTTCTTCATGTAATTATGCACGGAGTAATGGCGGAGGAGGAAGGAATTTTTACCATTGGGGATATTGCAGAGGAGATAACCGCCAAAATGATTCATCGTCACCCTCATGTATTCAACAAAGAGGAATGGCAGAATCAGGAAAAGAAAAAGACATGGGAAGAGCTGAAGGCAGAGGAAAAGAACCATGCCCGAAGCAAAAAAGGGCCTTTAAGACAGATTCCTCCGTCTTTGCCGGCACTGCTAAAGGCATCTAAGATATTAAAAAAGGCGGCAGCCCATTATGACAGCAAAATAGAAAAGGGGACCTCCCTTGAGCAAATTGCCTTTTTAGGTCTGCAGCTTGGACAGGCAGAAAGCCGGGAAGGAATGGAAAGAGTAATGCTTTCCATGCTGTACCATATGGCTAATCTTGCCTGGCAGGAAGAAATCAATCTGGAAAAAGGGCTGACGGACAGAATGGAGATGGTGATAAAAGCCTTTGAATAGTCGAAGATAGCTTTGAAACAGACAAAGCTATCCGAACTGTTGAAGGATATACTCAATAAATTCGGATACCGCAGGATTTTCCCGTTTGATCTGGGTGGAGTAGACGAAACCGACCTCCCGCTTGGGAATAGCCTTTCCAAGGGATATTTCCCTCAATTCGTTGTTTTTCAGTTCTTTTTGAACAAATTCCCGAATCACACAGGCGATTCCCAGATCAATCTTTGCAAATTCGATAAGCAGGTCCATGTTTCCTACTTCAATAATTTCGGTAAGCGGAGCCTGGGACACCTCCAGATAATGCTCCACATATTTGCGGGTAATATTTCCGCTGTTCAACATCATAAAAACAGCATTTTTTAAAATGCTTTCTCTGGTAATCCCTTCCCGTATCTTCAGATTTTTCAGGTAACTGTCGGTGGTCACAAAGGTATCATGAATCTCCATAAGAGGGGTAGTCACAAAGCCCTTCAGCTTTTCCGGAAGACCGATCAGTCCTAAATCAATGGAGCCATTTTCCAATGCAAGTATCGTTTCACTGGAGGTTCGGCAGGAAATCTTGATTTTCACATGAGGATGCTTTTTGATAAACTGATTTAAGTGGGGCAGAAGAACGAATTTACATAATGTGGTACTGACCCCTATGCTGATCTGACCTACTCCCAGCTCTGCCATCTGCTTAATTCGTTTTTCTCCGGTTTGAAGGCAAGCGAAGGCTGCCTTTACCTGCTCGTATAAATATTTACCTTCTTCCGTCAGGGTCACTCCCCTGGAATTACGAATGAACAGAGCCGTCTGCAGATTCTGCTCCAGCTTAGATATGGCCTTTGAAATAGCCGGCTGGCTGATATACAATTCCTTGGCGGCTGCGGAAATATTCTGACAGGCAGCTACCGTATAGAAGATATAATAAAGATTTAGATTTCCTTCCATTTTTCCTTCCATTCCAAAATGTTTTTATTGAGCGAATCCCTTAAATTTAGATTTGCTTTATTTACCAGTATAACATAACAAACGGTTATGACAAGTATAAATAACATATATTGTATTTATGTTTAACTAAATGGTATAATCTTTGCAGAGAAAATTGTTAGGAGGATATTCATATGGGAATGACCATGACACAGAAGATACTGGCAGCTCATGCAGGGCTTGACCATGTTGAAGCGGGACAGCTCATTGAGGCAGACCTGGATCTGGTTTTAGGAAATGACATTACCAGCCCGGTTGCCATCCATGAGATGGAAAAAATGAAGGTGGAGGGTGTCTTTCATAAAGATAAAATCGCCCTGGTTCCGGATCATTTTGTCCCCAACAAAGATATCAAGTCGGCAGAGCATTGTAAGTGTGTAAGAGAGTTTGCACTCCGCAATCAGATTACCAATTATTTTGAGGTGGGAGAAATGGGAATAGAGCACGCACTTCTGCCGGAAAAAGGTCTTACGGTGGCCGGAGATGTGATCATCGGTGCGGATTCCCATACCTGTACCTACGGTGCTCTGGGAGCCTTTTCTACTGGGGTGGGAAGTACGGACATGGCTGCCGGAATGGCTACCGGAAAGGCATGGTTCAAGGTTCCTTCTGCCATTAGATTTAATCTGACCGGTAAGCTCTCCCAGTGGGTAAGCGGCAAGGATGTGATACTGCATATTATCGGGATGATAGGGGTAGACGGTGCCCTTTATCGTTCCATGGAATTTGTGGGAGACGGGATTGCCAGCCTGACCATGGATGATCGTTTCACCATTGCCAATATGGCTATTGAGGCAGGAGCTAAAAACGGTATTTTCCCTGTGGATGATGTGGCAATCGCTTATATGGAGGAACACTCCAAAAGAGCATATACGGTAGTTGAAGCAGATGCGGATGCGGTATATGAAGAAGAGTACACCATTGATCTGTCTTCACTGAGACCAACCATTGCCTTCCCCCATCTTCCGGAAAATACGAAGACCATTGATGAGGTCACTGAGGATATTAAGGTTGATCAGGTAGTAATCGGATCATGCACTAACGGAAGGCTGGAGGATTTACGGACAGCAGCAAAGGTATTGAAAGACAGGCACGTGAAAAAGGGGCTGCGCTGCATCATTATCCCGGCTACCCAGGCCATTTATTTACAGGCGATGAAGGAGGGGCTACTGCAAATCTTTATTGAAGCCGGAGCAGTAGTCAGCACACCTACCTGCGGTCCCTGCCTTGGCGGTTACATGGGAATTCTTGCAGAAAATGAACGCTGTGTATCTACTACAAACCGTAACTTTGTGGGACGTATGGGACATATTACCTCAGAAATTTATCTGGCCAGTCCGGCAGTTGCGGCTGCCAGTGCAGTCAGTGGGGTTATTTCCTGCCCCTGTCGTCTTTAAACCGGGATTAAAATGCTGCTAAAGCGGCGGAATGAGAGGCAAAAATGAAAAAAGCAACAGGACGTGTATTTAAGTATGGAGACAATGTAGATACAGATGTAATCATACCCGCAAGATATTTAAACTCCTCTGATCCTGCGGAGCTGGCTGCTCACTGTATGGAGGATATTGATAAGGAATTTGTAAAAAAGGTAAAAAAAGGAGATATTATCGTAGCCAATAAAAACTTTGGCTGTGGTTCTTCCAGAGAACATGCGCCTATCGCCATTAAGGCTGCAGGTGTAGACTGTGTGATTGCCGAGACCTTTGCCCGTATTTTTTATCGTAACTCCATCAATATCGGATTGCCGATTATTGAGTGTAAAGAGGCTGCAATGGAAATTCAGGACGGGGATCAGGTTGAGATAGACTTTGACAGCGGGATGATCAGAAATCTGACTCAGAACAAGGAATACAAAGGGCAGGCATTTCCGCCCTTTATGCAAAAAATTATTGCATGTGAGGGACTGGTAAACTACATCAATCAAAAATAAAGCTACAACACAACCCTTTCAGGCTGCAGATGCAATAAATAATATGGATAACCGGGCAGGAGGACAATCAGTATTTGGTTGCCTCCTGTCCATTTTTATGTTAGAAAAAATTGCCATTTGAATTTATCCACGGAAATGCTATACTATCTTGAGTTAGATTAATCTAACGCATGGAGGTATTGCTGAATGATGATGAATAAAAGATTGATGGATACGGTTGACTGCAGTAAAAAATACATAGGGAAAACCGTTGCCCTGCAGTGGTGCTCTCTGGTGTCCAATATCATCGTAATGGTGGTCTTTGCAGGGATATTGGGCCGCTTGGCTCAACCAACTGCGGAGCCGGGGCAGTTGGCTGTGGATATGTTGATTGTGGTGACAGCCCTGATCGTAAAATTTAGCTGTACCATAATGGCAAGCAGGATGAGTCATCTTTCTTCCAAAGAAGTAAAGAAGGTATTGAGGGAAATGATTTATCGCAAGCTCCTGCGATTGGGGAGTAATTACAGAGAAAGTATACAGACCTCGGAGATCGTTCAGGTAGCCGTGGAGGGCGTGGAGCAGCTAGAGACTTATTTTGGAGCCTACCTACCCCAATTTTTCTATGCAATATTGGCATCGCTCACTCTGTTTCTTGTGTTGAGCTTTGTGAATCTGCCATCGGCTTTTGCCCTGCTGATCTGTGTGCCTCTAATTCCCGTAACCATTATTGCCATACAGAAATGGGCGAAAAAGCTGCTTGCAAAATACTGGGGACAATATTCCACTTTAGGAGATACCTTTCTTGAGAACCTGCAGGGACTGACTACGCTTAAAATATATCAGGCAGATCAGCTTAAGCATCAGGAAATGAATGAGGAGGCAGAACGGTTTCGTAAGATTACCATGAAGGTACTCACCATGCAGCTTAATTCCATAGCCGTTATGGATCTGGTCGCTTTTGGAGGAGCCGCATTGGGAATTATTCTGTCGGTAACACAATATCGGGCGGGCAGAGTGACCCTGGAGGGGTGCTTTCTGATCATTTTGCTGTCTGCGGACTTCTTTATTCCCATGCGGCAGTTAGGATCGTTTTTTCACATTGCCATGAATGGAATAGCGGCCAGCGACAAGATATTCAGGCTGTTGGATCTGCCGGAAGAAGAGAAAAAGGCGGAGGCTCTCTCAAAAGACAGCTCTATCCTTTGCAGAGGTCTGGGGTTTTCCTATGAAGAAAACAGAGAGATTCTTAAGCGGATAGATATGCAGATTCCAAGGGGCAGCTTTACCGCTGTTGTAGGAGAAAGCGGATGTGGCAAGTCCACTATGGCATCGATTTTTATGGGCAAGAGCAAGGGGTATACCGGATCGGTTACCATAGGAGGTAAAGAACTTTCCGGGCTTTCGGAAGAAAGCCTGATGGAAAACCTGACCTATCTTGGCCATCAGAGTTATCTTTTTAAAGGCAGTGTCCGTGATAATCTGCTTATGGGAAATCAGAAGGCCACGGATAAGGAGATGTGGGAGGTCTTGGAAAGAACGAAGCTGGCAGACTTCTTGCGGGGAGAAAAAGGACTGGATACACCTCTGGCGGAAAGAGCGTCAAACCTGTCCGGCGGTCAGCGGCAGAGGTTGGCTCTGGCCAGGGCACTGCTTCATCAGAGTGAGGTGGTCATCTTTGATGAAGTAACCTCCAATATTGATGTAGAAAGCGAAAATGAAATTATGGCTCAGATGCATAGTCTGGCCAAATCAAAAACGGTAATCCTGATTTCTCACCGCCTTGCCAATGTAGTCGATTCGGACTGCATCTATGTGATGGAGGAGGGAAGGATTGCAGAAAGCGGCAATCATGAAAAGCTGCTGGCAGCCGGAGGACTTTATACAAGGCTGTGGAATATGCAGCAAAGCCTGGAAAGCTATGGAAAGGGATAGAGCCTCGGAATTTGTGCCGACGCACATAGTTCCTTTGATTAAAATGCTGCTGAAGCAGCAGAATGAGAGGTAAAAATGAAAAGAAGAAGTGGATTTACGGTTATGACCAGGCTGATCGGACTGGTGAAGCCATTGACTGGGTATATGATATTGGCAATTCTTCTGGGACTTCTGGGACAATTGTCAGCCTCCCTGATCACCATTCTTGGCGGCTATGCCATATTGGAGGTACTTGATTTTGATCTTCCCTTTACTTTAACAGGGATATTGACAGCATTGGTGGTACTGGCTGTGCTTAGGGGGCCTTTTCGCTACGGTGAACAGCTATGCAATCATTTTATTGCCTTCCGGCTGCTGGCATTGATACGGGATCGGGTTTTTGCTGCCTTGAGAAGGCTTTGTCCGGCAAAGCTGGAGGGAAAGGATAAGGGAAATCTGATTTCTGTGATTACTGCCGATATTGAACTGTTGGAGGTATTCTATGCACACACCGTATCTCCGGTAATGATCGCACTCTTATTCACGCTTTTTCTGGGGGGCTTTATCAGCAGTCTTCATCCGGTAATGGGAGCAGTGACCTTTACCGCTTATCTGACGGTAGGAATACTAATCCCTGTACTGACCTCTATGTTAAGCGGTGATATGGGACTGCGCTTTCGCCAACAGTCAGGAGAGCTGAACAGCTTTGTCCTGGACAGTCTCCGGGGATTAGATGAACTGATTCAGTATCATCAGGGAGACAGGCGGTTGATTCAAATGAACAAAATGACCGATGAGCTTTCTGCAATAGATAAAAAGATGAAGATCGTTTCGGGGAGAAATATGGCCGTTACCAATACGGTGATACTCCTGTTTGATCTGGTCATGATACTCACTTCCGCAATTCTTTTGCAAAAAGGGAGGCATCATCAGAATGTGTGGTGGCGTAGCTGCCCCCGGCGGCACACCCCATCCTTGTTCTGCTTGACTATCTTTTATCTGGTATGGATGTTAGGGG
>SFDP01000050.1 GCA_004558185.1 Lachnospiraceae bacterium
TTCTAAACCAACATTCGTCTGCTTGTTGTGCCCGCCTCCGTGCGGGCCCTTTTCAATTCAAGAGAGCGCCGCAGGCGGTCTTTCCTATAAAGCAAGAAAGCTGCCGCCTATCGGCAACAGCCTTCCTTCCCCATTCTTATGTTAACCTGTGTAAGGCTTACAATTCCGGCTCCATAATACCATAGGTATTGCCTTTTCTCTTGTAAACCACATTCACCTGATCCGTTTCTGCATTGCAGAATACGAAGAAATTATGTCCCAAAAGCTCCATCTGAATGCAGGCATCTTCCGGATACATAGGTTTGATATCAAACTTCTTGGTTCTCACGATCTGGATTTCCTCATCATCCACATAGTCCTTTTCAATAAACTCCTGTCTGAAATTGCCCGCTGTCTGCTTCTTGTCAATAATCTTATTCTTATACTTCTTCAGCTGCCTTTCAATAATTTCTTCCACCAAATCAATGGATACATACATATCATTGCTGGTCTGCTCAGAACGTATAATGTTACCTTTAACAGGGATGGTAACCTCGATCTTCTGTCTGTCCTTTTCTACACCCAGGGTAACGTGTACCTCTGTATCTGCTGTGAAATACTTCTCCAGTTTACCCAGCTTGTCCTCCACTGCTGTGCGCAAACCCGGTGTGACATCGATATTTTTTCCGCTGATAATAAACTTCATACTGCTCATCCCTTCTGTTTCTAGATTATGGCTTTCACCATAATTTATTTTATCATTTTATCTATCACTTGTCCATATTATAGTTAATTTTCAGATATTTTTAACAATCAATTAAAATATTTTGTTTTTGCCCCTATTTACCCCATTTTTCTTTTTTCATGCTTTTCGTGTAAATAGAACAAAACACACGTTTCCAGAAAACGGTATTTTCAATGTGGATAATGTGTATAACTTCGTGTATAAGTAATTTTTTCCAGTAAAACCATATTTTAAGATGTGGAAAACTTTTCCCTCAATTTACGCTTTCACGTTTTACCTCCTCAGACTTTGTGCATATCTGCCAATCTGAAATTAGTCAAGCACTCTTTTATCAATAATAGATTTCTGACTTTTCAGAAAAACCTGCCGTACAACAGCAAAGGAGTCGGCTTAAATTCGAAAAACCCGAATGGACCGACTCCCAAAATTCACTAAAAAATTCTTCTTACATCAATTACTGTGTCATAATTTGCATTGGAAACAATAATTCCCGTCCTGGAATTGCTGGCATGTACAATCTTACCATCACCAATATAAATTCCCACATGGCCTGAATAGCAAACGATATCTCCCGGAATGGCATTGTCGATATTGCCGACACCGGTTCCCTTCTTTCGGTCTGCAGATGCCGAATGGGGAAGTGAAACACCGAAATTAGCATATACGCTCATCACGAAGCCGGAACAATCTGCCCCGTTGGTGAGGCTGGTTCCTCCATAAACATAAGGGTTCCCCACAAACTGCAGGGCATAATCTGCTACCTGCTGCCCTAAATCGCCGCTGCCTGAAACGGGTGCAGGTGCCTGAGCAGTCTCTGTCTGCTGCTCTGCCGCCACTGCCGCCTCGGCCTGCTCTCTGGCTCTTCTGGAAGCCGCCAGAGCCTCCTGCCGCTCTGCCTCTTCCTTGGCAAGACGGGCTTTCTCCTCTTCACGGGATTCCGCCTGTACAAACTCAGTGCTTAAGGTAACATAGTCAAGAGAAACGTAGCCTGCTCCCTCTTCTATCTTCACCTGTACCCAGCCATCAAGCTCTTCGGTTACCGTCAAAACCTCCTCTATAGGAACCTGACCTAATATGGAAGAATCTGTATTGGCCTCCTTACGGACATTCAGCGTTTGGGTGGTGACCGTAGCAATTCGCCTTCCTACTTCCTTGGCCAGCTCATTGGCTTCTTCCCCGGTGACACAATACTCACCCTTCACATACCCGGTACAATTACCGGACTGAATCTTATACCATCCGTCTTCCTCCTCTAAAAAGGTACCTACGGACTTGTCATAAAGCTTGCCGACAATCTCCCCTTCCTCACTGGGAATACTTCTTACATTCACATAATCATTCACCCGTGCAATGACCAGGTGAGAATAATCTTCCTCGGACAGTTCCTTTACCACCGGAGAGGGAAAGGAAATAGGCTCCACTATCTCTACTTGGGAATCATTATAATGGGCCACCGTTTTCAAGGAAACCCCCTCATCCAGAGACAGCCCTATTCCTGCCACGGGAAGACTGCTGCTTAAATTCACTGCCTGGGCGGAAATACCGTTGCCTGTGAATAACAGGGTCATTGTCAGGGCTCCTGCTGCGATTCTGACTCTATTGGATAACATATAATCTCCTGTTTGATATTTTCTTTACAAGTTGTAATATTTTTGTAACATCTGTTAACAACTATATCACCATTGGAGAGTTCTGTCAAATCCTTTCCCTGTCTTTCCACATTTTTCCACCTAAGATTTCAGACACCAAAATAGTTACGATCAGACCTCTTTTCTGCCTGCCGGAAAAGAGGAGAAGGTTGTTTTTTTCTTTTTTTTCCCTTATGATGATGTTAGGGTCAAAAGCCCCTAACTATGATACCTACGGATTGTTACGTACTTCGTACTCCCACAATCCTGCTAAATCAGGAGGTGTTCCTTATGTCAACTCGCCCTTTTGTTCTCATAACCGGCGCATCCCGCGGCATCGGCAAAGCCATTGCCGCAGCCTTTGCCAGAGAAGGCTGTGAACTGTTTCTTACCTGCAGGAGGAATATTGCATTATTAGAGGAATTAAAACTTGAATTGGAGAGACGCTACTCAGTCCGCTGCCATATATGTTGCTGCAGTGCAGATGACCCTCAGCAGATAGAAAGGCTCTTTCATCAGCTTCCTGCTCTGGATGTTCTGGTCAACAATGCCGGGATTTCCCATGTCGGCCTGTTGCCCCAGCTATCCATAGAGGAGTGGAGAAGGGTGATGTCTGTAAATCTGGATTCTCTCTTTTATACCTGTAAAATGGCTATTCCCGCCATGCTCAGGCAAAAAAAGGGAAGGATTATCAATATTTCTTCGGTATGGGGAAATATGGGTGCCAGTATGGAGGTGGCCTATTCTGCCTCCAAAGGCGGGGTCAACAGCTTTACCAGGGCTTTAGCCAGAGAACTGGCCCCCAGTAATATCCAGGTGAATGCTATTGCCTGCGGAATCATCGATACGCAAATGAATGAACAGCTTTCAGTCGAAGAACTGCAAAGCCTTATCGAAGAAATCCCGGCAGGCAGGCTGGGCCGGCCGGAAGAAGTAGCCGAGCTGGCTCTTCTTCTTTCCCGGGCGCCGGAATATCTGACCGGACAGATCATCACCCTTGACGGCGGCTGGACTTAATTCAGTGGCTATTCCAGCTCAAAGGCTCCGGTATAGAGCTGGTAGTAGGTTCCTTTCTGCGCCAAAAGCTCTTCATGGTCTCCCCGTTCAATAATTCTGCCATGATCCAGCACCATAATAGCCTGACTGTTGCGGATGGTAGAAAGGCGATGTGCAATAACGAAGACCGTTCTTTGCAGCATCAGGTTATCCATTCCTTCCTGCACCAATACCTCTGTACGGGTATCAATGGAGGAGGTTGCCTCATCCAGAATCATCACCGGCGGATCCGCCACTGCTGCCCGGGCAATGGACAGAAGCTGTCTTTGTCCCTGAGAGAGACTGGCACCATTTCCTGTAAGCATGGTATGATACCCCTCCGGCAGCCTGGTGATAAAGCTATGGGCATTGGCCAGCTTTGCCGCCGCAATACATTCCTCATCACTGGCCTCCAGCCTCCCATATCGGATATTCTCCAGAACCGTTCCTGTAAACAGGTTGACATCCTGTAAAACCACACCCAGAGAACGGCGCAGATCCGGCTTTTTGATCTTTCGGATATTAATTCCATCGTAGCGTATTTTCCCGTCAGGAATATCATAAAAACGATTCAGCAAATTGGTAATGGTTGTTTTTCCGGCTCCCGTTGCCCCCACAAAGGCAATTTTCTGCCCCGGCTTTGCATAAAGTGATATATCATGCAGCACTTCTTTTTCCGGCACATAACCAAAATCCACGTGCTCCAGAACCACATCCCCCTTAAGCTCCTCATAGGTGATGGTTCCCTCTGCTCGATGAGGGTGCTTCCAGGCCCACAGTCCGGTAGGATTATCGGTTTCCTCCAGTTCTCCCTTCTCATTCCATTTTGCATGAACCAGGGTAACATACCCTTCATCCTCCTCCGGTTCCTCATCCATCAGGGCAAATACCCTGGCTGCCCCAGCCAGTCCCATGGCAACCATGGATACCTGCATGGACATCTGCCCAATGACCTGAGAAAGCTGTCTGGACATTCCCAAAAAGCTGACGATGATTCCCACCGTGATGGTTCCTGCTCCCGCCAATCCAAAGTTAGGTGCACCTGCCAATACCAGAATTCCTCCCACAATAGCCAAAAGCACATACATCAGATTCCCTACATTGTGCAGAATGGGCATCAGTACGTTTCCTGCCTGATGAGCCTTTTCTCCGTCAGTAAAAAGCTGCTCGTTCAGCTTAACAAATTCAGCCTTGCTTTCTTCCTCATGACAGAATACCTTAACTACCTTCTGTCCCTCCATCATTTCCTCAATGAATCCCTCCTCACGGGCAAGGGATTTCTGCTGTTCCATCATAAAGTGAGCGCTGGCACCTGCAAATTTTTTTGTAATGGTTACCATCAGGCCTACAAATATCCATACCGTTACCGTCAGCCATATGCTGTAGTAAAGCATCATAATAAACATGGAAATCATTGACAAGCCGGACTGAATCATCATAGGAAGACTCTGTCCGATCATCTGTCGAATAGCATCTGTATCATTGGTATAGTTACTCATTATATCTCCATGGGCATGAGTATCAAAATACCTGATGGGAAGTGTTTCCATCCGATTGAACATCCCGTTTCTCAAATTTTTCAATGTCCCCTGTGTCACTGTCGCCATTAATCTGGTATAGGTAAAGGAAGCAGCAACCCCGAATAAGTAGAAAATGGCCATAGTGGACAGAATGGAAACCAATTGCTGCCAAACAGCACCCATCCCTGTGGATATTCCGGGGGTAATACATTCATCAATAAGCCTCTGCATAAATACCGTAGCCACGGTGGAGGCAACTGCACTGGAAATAATACAGATCACCACCACTACCATACGAATCTTATAATGAGCCAGTATGAATCCCAAAAGCCGTTTAAGGGTTCCCGGCTGAATCGATTGTTTATTTCTTTTTTGTCCTTCCATAGAAACCTCCTTATGCGTTCTTCGCTCTCGTCTGGGAATCATATACCTGCCGGTAAATTCCTTCCATGGCCAGTAATTCTTCATGGGTACCCGACTGAACAATACGGCCATCCTCCATTACCAGAATTCGATCCGCATCTTCTATGGAGGATACTCTCTGTGCAATGATGATTTTAGTGGTGTCCGGGATTTCCTCACGAAAAGCCCGACGAATCAGTGCATCCGTTTTGGTATCCACTGCCGATGTGGAATCATCCAGAATCAGGATTTTAGGCTTTTTCAATAATGCTCTGGCAATACACAGTCTCTGCTTCTGCCCTCCGGAAACGTTGGTTCCGCCTTGCTCAATATAGGTATCATACCCTTGGGGAAGCTGGGTAATAAATTCATCCGCCTGAGCCAGCTTACAGGCATGAACCAGCTCCTCTTCGGAAGCCTCTTTATTGCCCCAGCGCAGGTTTTCCTTTATGGTGCCGGAAAAAAGTACATTTTTTTGCATGACTACAGCCACCTGACTTCTTAGAACCTCCAAATCATATTCTCTTACGTCTTTACCGCCTACCAGAACCCTTCCCTCAGTAACATCATAGAGACGGGAAATCAACTGAATCAGAGAGGTTTTGGAGGAACCTGTACCTCCCAGAATACCTATGGTCTGCCCCGAAGAAATCTTCAGGTCAATATTCACCAAGGCCGGTTTTTCACAATCAGGAGTGTATTGAAAGGTCACTGAATCAAAAACGATACTGCCGTCCTTCACCTCTTTTTCTCCATTCTCAGGGGAGGTCAGGATACTTTCATGCTTCATCACCTCTACAATACGGCTGCAGCCTTCTGCTGCCATGGATACCATAACAAATACCATGGAAAGCATCATCATAGAGGAAAGAATCTGCACCCCATAACTGATCAGAGAGGATAGCTGTCCGGTAGTAAGTTCAGTTCCTCCTGTATTGATAATCAGTCTTGCTCCCAGAAAGCTCACCAGAAGCATGGCTGTGTAGATGCAGAACATCATAATAGGATTATTTAAGGCCAGAATCTTTTCCACCCTGGTGAAGTCCTGCCTTACCTCCTCAGAAGCCTTTTCAAATTTTTCTTTTTCATAATCCTCCCGAACAAAGGATTTAACCACCCGTATTCCTGCTACATTTTCCTGTACGGAATTGTTTAGAGCATCATATTTTTTAAAGATTCTTTTAAAAATAGGAAAAACCTTAAAAATTATGGTAAACAGGGCAATTCCCAAAATCGGAAGAATACACAGAAAAATCAACGACATCCTCGCATGGATTCGAAAACTCATTATCACGGAGAAAATAATCATAAAAGGAGTCCTTACTGCTATTCGAATGATCATCTGATAAGCATTCTGCACATTGGTCACATCTGTGGTCATTCGGGTCACCAATGAGGATGAGGAAAAATAATCAATATCCCCAAAGGCAAAATCCTGAATTTTAAAGAACATATCCTGCCGCAGATTTTTGGCAAAGCCGCAGGAGGCTGTAGCTGCTGTTCTCCCTGCCTGCATACCGAAAAACAAAGAAAAGCCGGCTAACACCAGAAGGATGCTGCCGTATTTGACAATGGGCCACATCCCATTTCCCATTTCATCTATCAGGCTTGCCATGATCAAAGGCAGCAAACATTCCAGCACCACCTCGACAGTAACGTAAATTGGAGTTTTTATTGAGTCTTTTTTGTACTCTCGTACACTTTTTGCTAAGGTTTTTATCATATACTCCTCCCTTTTGAAGCGTCACAAATTTGGGCTGAGTCGATTGTCTCAGGTAATCAATTCAGCCTTATTGTTTTTGTAGCAAGCTACATTTTGTCGAAAAAGCAGGCCGCATAAGGCGGCTTACTTCTATTCGATATTCAGGTATACTTTCTTGAGCAGGCGAACCAGCTCATGCTGTTCCTCCTGGGAAAAGCCTGATGACAACTGTTCTTCATTCTGCTTTCTTTTCTGATCCACTTTCTCCTTAATCTCATGAGCCTTAGGAGTAAGACGAACCAGCTTGTTCCGCCGATCTTTTGAATCGGTATAGCATTCCACAAAGCCATTCTTCTCCAGGCGTGATACCAGTCCCACTACGGTAGGATGTGCAACATCCAGCCAGGTTTCAATTTCCTTCTGTGTGGCTTCTGGGCCATAGCGATGAAGATACCCCAGAATTCGAACCTGGGAAAAGGTCAGATCATACTCCCTCAGGTCTGAATCTCCCTGAGCCCTCATCTTATCGCTAATCAGTTTTATCAGATAACCCACATCATCCTTTTTCATTCCGGTATGCCTTTCTGTAGCCTGCTACACATTCTAGCGTATGGATTCTGCGTTGTCAATCTTTTTCTCCAGTCAATAAAAACTTAATCAATACAAGAAAAGAAATTTACTGATTTCATAGACACCTGCCAAATCTTTCCCTATAATGTAAAACAAAGATAGTAAGTAAAGGATTTCATACTTTAATCGATGAATTGTTCAGATTTTTTCCCTATGTGGAATCAACTAACCTCCCTGCAACAGAATAGAATCGAAGGCTCTGCCATCTACCGCAGCGCAAAAAGGAATACCATCATTCATAATGGCCTGGATGACTGTACCGGACTTATTTTAGTCAATTCCGGCCAGCTACGGGCCTACATCCTTTCTGCGGAAGGTCGGGAGGTCTCTATCTACCGGCTCTTTGAACGGGATATCTGCCTGTTTTCAGCCTCCTGTATGATGCAAAACATTCAATTTGAGATTACCATTGAGGCCGAAAAGGATTCCTCCTTTTGGATTATTCCTGCTGACGTCTACAAAGGACTGATGACAGAATCCATACCTCTTGCCAATTATACCAACGAAATCATGGCCAGCCGCTTTTCAGAGGTCATGTGGCTGATGGAACAGATTATGTGGAGAAGCTTCGATAAGAGACTGGCTGCTTTCTTACTGGAGGAAAGCAATATTGAGGGTTCCTGTAAGCTGCGGCTTACCCATGAAAAAATTGGTAATCATCTGGGGAATGCCCGGGAAGTGGTGACACGGATGTTAAGCTATTTTCAAAGTGAAGGAATGGTGAGGCTTTCCCGAGGCAATATCGAAATCCTTAAGCCAGACGCTTTGCAAAAGCTGCGAGATGCGTAAAAAAAGCCCTCATCGGGCTTTCTTTATGTGCATATATTCTAATTCTCTCCCTTCCCCGCTTTCGCCTTGCAAATTAGCTGTGTCATGGTTCCCATGGGACAGTACACGCACCAGGAACGCGGCTTATACAAGACCATGGTAAAAAATCCCAGTACGGTGGAGGTCAGCATAACGCTATAAAATCCAAAAGCAAATTGTGCCGCCCAGGGTGCAACCGTTATCTGCCCATATGCCCAATCCCAGGGCAGCTTAAAGGTCCAAAGCAAGGTTACTACCTGGCGCAAATCCTGGGCCTTGGAGAATACAAGGTAGGTCACCAGAAGCATCTGAAAAAACATGGTCAGAAAGAAAACTAAAAATCCATATCTGAACCATTTTTTCTTCATCCAACCCGGGATATCCTTCCTCCTGGATAAGCCAAACCGTCCGCCCAGAAGTCCAAATAATTGTCCCCTGCCACAATACCGATTGCAATAGCTTTTATTTCCTTTCACTATAGAAATGATCAGGGGAATAAAAAAGCAAAATAACCCCAGCCAGGCAAATAAAATATTAAAAAATCCCAAAAGCAGATAGGTTAATGATACAATCCAAAGGTAGTCGTACCAGCTTTTTTTCATGCGCTCACCTCCTGAATCGTAATGACTGTTGCCGGACATTCTTTGGCACATTTTCCACAGCCTACACATTTATCCTTGTTTACCTGTGCATAAATTCCTTTTGGGATTTGTATGGCTGTCACCGGACATACCTTAACGCAGCATCCACAGGCCACACAGTCCTTTTGCTCGACAAATGCCTTTCTTTTTTTTACCTTGTTCATTATCCACCTCCGTCAATCAATGAGGTAATTATATTCGACCCAGGTGGAATTTCTGTGATGTCATCACATAGTTTTGCAGAAGTCTATTTCAGCTTATTCAATTTTGAAACATTCCCGATAGCGATCAGCTTCATGGTTTTTTCCAACGGCTTTTCGGGATCGATACTGATACAAACCTTTTCATCCTGTAAAATGGCCACAATATTCACCGCATATTTTCTTCTTAGATCCAATTGAAGAAGGGATTTTCCCACCCAATCCTCTTTTACCTCCAATTCAATCATAGAAACATCCTTGGAAAGTTCAATAAGGTCTACGAAGCCGGAGCTTAAAAGATTCTTTGCCAGTCTGCTGCCGGATTCACTTTCCGGGAATACCACGCGATCGGCCCCCACCTTGCTCATGATTTTACAATCCATCTCGTTGGAACATTTTGCAATCACCGTACCTACACCAATCTCCTTACACAGCATGATGGCCATTACACTGGCCTCCAGATTGTTCGCCATGGCAATGATCACCACATCAATATTGGCAATGCCAAGCTGCCTGATCACCTCGGCTTCCGTGATATCCGCACATTTACAATAGGGTATTTCCCCAATCGCCGCATTGACAATATCCTCATCTGCATCGATGGCTAAAACCTCGGCACCGTTTTTTACCAGTTCTTTTGCCACTGCCCAGCCATACCTTCCCAGGCCAAATACTGCATATGTCTGCTTGATACTCATACTTTCTTTCCTTTCTTACCCTTCTCATTATCCTACACTGATTTTTTCCGTAGGACTTTTGATATTATTTTCACTTTCTTTTCTTGTACTGAATGCAATAGCCAACGAAATTGGTCCGATTCTTCCAAGATACATGGTAACAATGATGATCAGTTTCCCCCAGACATTTAACAATGGAGTAAGATTTCTGGTCAGTCCTACCGTTGCCGTTGCACTGACCGTTTCATAGGCAATGTCCAATGCACTGGCCTCTGTTACCGCCGACAGCAATACTGTTGAGGCAAACAGGATGATGAAGGACATACTCACTACTGCAACCGCTTTACTGATTGCTCCCTTGGAAATGGTGCGATCAAAAAGTACCACTGAATCCTTATTTTTTATGGTGGCAAAGGCAGAAGCAAGCAATACCGCAATGGTAACCGTCTTCACTCCCCCCGCAGTACCCACCGGAGAGCCGCCGATAAACATCAGCATCATGGAAACGATAGCAGTCGCATTGGTCAGATTCTGCTGAGGGATGGTGGCAAAGCCGGCCGTTCTGGTGGTTACAGACTGAAAGAGAGAGGCCTCCATTTTTTCCCAGAGAGAATAATCCCCTAATGTCAGAGGATTGTGGTATTCAAAGATAAAAACGGCTATTGCTCCTGCCCCAATAAGGATAAGTGTTGACCAGATGGCAATTTTACTATGAAGGGACAGGTATCTGAAGCATTTGTATCGGTAGCTTCTTACATTTTTCAGCACCCGCAGTACATCCCACCAGACGATATAACCGATACCGCCAAGAATAATCAGTGCTCCGGTGACCAGATTGATAGCAGGATTTGAGGAATACTCGCACAAGCTGTTTTCTGAAAGGATATCGATTCCTGCATTACAAAAGGCAGATACTGAATTGAATACCGATATCCAGACTCCCCTTAACCCATATTGGGGCACGAAAACGAGCATATACAGCATAGCGCCGATTCCTTCCACCACCAATGTACCGGCAATCACTTTCTTGATAAACTTTACCAGTCCCGATAGTGTATTCAGATTGAAGGCATCCTGAATAAGTATCCTCTCCCCTATGCCTATTTTACGATGCAGACTGATCATCAGGCCGGACATAATAGTAATTACCCCCAGGCCCCCGGTTTGAATCAAAAGTAAAATCACAAGCTGTCCAAAAAAACTCCAGGTAGAAACCGTAGGAAGTGTCACCAGCCCAGTCACACAGATCGATGTAGTGGCTGTAAACAGGGCATCCAGATAGGGAACTGCCTCTCCGGTTGCCGAGCTGATCGGTAATGCAAGTAAAACACTTCCCGCCAATATGGACAGAAAAAAACTCAGCATAATCTTTTGTGTTGTAGATAAGCTACTGCCAAATCGTTTTTTCATTTCTACTCTCATTCTGCTGCCGTAGCAGCCTTTTTATGATAGGTTATATTTTAATTTGCTAAGATAAATACGTTTTCTCTTATAATACCTGAAATTGGATTAAATAAGGTGATAAACAAGGATTCTTATTATTCCCAAAATCAGCAAGTGGATCGGATAAAAGATATAGAAAAACCGTTTGGACTATGTATTTAATCGTATCCCGATTGAATATTTTTTGCCCTTCTACTATATTTAACTCCATTTATTACTCTCCTGATTAATGCCACTGCTCCCTGAGTGTTCTTCCAGCAGATATCCAAAAATATGCATACTCAGCTTCATCACATTATGTCGCAGCAGGTTATTTTTCACCGTCACATAGTCATCATAAATAACCTTCTCTACTAACCCTTCCGTTTCTTCTTTATCCAGTTCCACAGGATCCTTCTGCTCTAAGGACTCATAGCGTTTGGCCATTGTTTCGTCAATCTTTCCTTCATTGGCAATGACCACATCTATTTTTCGTTTTCTTAAATGCTGATTTAATAATTTAATATGGTCGGATACCTTATAATTTTCAGTTTCCCCGGGCTGTGTCACCATATTACAGACGTACATCAGCTTCCCCCTGCTTTGGTCTATAGCCTCCAATATTTTATCACAAATCAGATTAGGAATAATACTGGTGAAAAGACTTCCCATACTAAGTATGATCAGGTCAGCTTCCTCCAAAGCCTTAACTGCCTCTTTGGTGGGAATTGGCTCTTCCTTATAAAAAACCTTCCTGATTTTATTCTTGTTTTGAGTGATATGATGTTCCCCCTCTACGATGCTTCCATCTTCCATCTCTCCCATCAGAACTACATTATCCTCTGTCAGCGGCACCACCTTTCCCTTCAAATTAAATACCTTACTCAATGCTTCTATACCATCAGAGAGATTTCCCGTAATCTCAGAGGAGGCCGTAAGCAATAGGTTTCCTACTGTATGACCGTCTAAATCGCTTGTAGTACGAAATCGGTAATTAAACAATTCCATAACCAGCGGCTCAGTTTCGGACAGAGCCACCAGAACCCTACGGATATCTCCCACCGCGGGAATATTAAATTCTTCACGCAAAACTCCCGTACTGCTGCCATCATCACAAACAGATACAATGGCGGTCAAATCTACCGGGAATTCCTTTAATCCTCGAAGTAATGTGGAGGAACCGGTTCCTCCGCCTAAAACTACAACTTTTCTTTTCATTACAATCTCCATGTATGGAACAGGTCTTTCCTGTTTTTTCTATGACCCAAATACGATGCCTTCCTCGTCTGAGCTTACTGCCATTTTATTCTCATTGAATAGATTCTAGCACAGTTGACTGTAAAAATACAGATAAACCTTGACTGCTTATTCCCATCATTTTTTCTTTTTCATGGAGTACACCTGCCCTTATGTAGGCTATCTAAATTTCTTTTGCAAGATATATCTGTCTCCAGCGGGTAAAGCTGGCCAGACGTTTGTTATGCACTACCTCTATGCCTCTCCAGGAGATTGCAGAACATTGTGGGTTCCAGACCACCTCTTACTTCTCCACCTGTTTTAAAAAAGAATTCGGACAGTCTCCGTCTTCCATAAGAAGAAAGACCATTCTTCCATCACATGAATATAAAAAATAGGCTCCGCCTATTTTTTATTTTCGGCATCGTGTTCCGCCTCCATGTTTAAGAGCCGATCCACATTGGCCTTTGCCGCCAGCAGCTCCCGCATTTCCTCACGGGAGCGCCGGTACTCGGCATAGGTCTTTTTCTTTTCCTCCAGGAGCTTGGCATACTCGGCTTGCAGCTCCTTAACTTTGGGCAGCTTCTTGACCCCCATATCGTCAAAGGCATTTTTGGACGCCTGATGGAGCAGGATTTCTTCCTCGTGTTCCTCTCGGAATTTCTTGGAGTAACCGGCCTTCCGGTAGGCCACATAGGTGTCGCGGGTTTTGGCATAGTTGATGATATGGGTCCGCAGGACGGCGATCTCCGCCATGCGTTTCTCCGCTGCTTTGATTTTTGCAGATAGCTCGTTGTGGTGGGCCGTGGCCGCAGCAGCCTTTTCCTCCAGCACCGCATACTCCAGCAGGTTATGCTCGGTGAGAAAGTTCACGGTCTGCGCCATCTGTTTCAGGTTAAAAACCTTGGCCCACCGCACATACCCGGCACCTTTTCCGGCCCGGAGCTTTACCTGGATGTCAAGGAGCAGATTGACCTTCGGCGGATCTGCTTGCTTGACCGATTTCTGGCGGGGCGTATGCTCCTTTTGTCCGGCGAGGACAGCCAGCAGGTCCTCTAGGGTGTAACCTTCGCCCAGGCTGTCCAAGCGGGATACTTTGCCCCAGCCGGGGAGCTTCAAACGGTAGGATTCTCCACGCTTGGACACTTCGTAGCCGGATTCCCGGAGCAGCTTCAGCAGTTCGTCCAGGTCAGTAGGCTTTTTTGCCAGGGCGTTATCAATGGCAGCACGGAGCAATTCCCGATGGGATGGTTTCGCCTGGTCTCCCAGCCATTGGTCGTAGCTTTTCCCGTGGGGCTTTGGGTTCTCGACAATGGACAGCCCGTTCTCAATGCAGAGGGTATCGCTCAGATGCCGGACTGCTTTTGTGCTGCCCCAAAAGTTGCGGAACTTCCGGTCACAGTCCAGGTTGACCGAACTCCAAATGATATGATTATGGACATGGGCCTTGTCGATGTGGGTACAGACGATAAAGGCGTGTTTTCCCTTGGTGAACCGCTTGGCAAACTCCACGCCCAGCCGGTGATGAGCCTGCCGTGGTCTGTCTTTTGCGGGTTGGCCACATAGTCGATGATCGCGCTGATGGCTCGGCTCTCGGTCCGGCCCTTGCCGATGTGCAGCGGCATGATGCGTGTGGTTGCCATAGAGAAACCTCCTCCCAAAAAGAAAAGGACAGCTGCGTGAGCTGTCCTTTGGTCAATCTGAATTTTCAATATGCTGTTGTGTTTTTAGAACGGCAATCCGCTTGGTATCTACAATATGAGTTGCATACCATTTCTCGATTTCAGGGTTTCCGCTTTTGCTGAACCGCAGCGGAATTACCGGCTTGTGACCCTGCCCATTTTTCTTTTTTATTCCCCACTGCTTGTAATAGCAGAAGGATGGTTTTAAGCCGGTTTTCTGTGCGTACACCCGCATCTGGTGCATAATGAACGAGAGCTTACGCAGGTTTACGGTACAGACCCGTTCCAGATAATCCACCTGTCCCAAGCGCCAGTCCTCATATTTCTGTTTTGGCAGAACGCCGACATCCATCAGCACATCCACAGGAGCCGCATAACCACGGCGCTGGCATTGATGATAGACCGATGAATGTACTTTTCCAATCAGCTCTTTTTCAGTCATGGCTGTTATCTTTCTTTTCATGCCAGTTTTTCAGAACAGCCTCTACCTGGGCAATCAGCTGTTCCTTGTCCGGCATATAGAGAACATAACGGGATGCAAAGATATTGTTGGACAGACCGCCCAAGGCATATTCTGCCGCGATACTGTCTTTTTCCGTACAGAGGATAATGCCGATGGGCGGGTTATCGTCCGGGTCGTTGACTTCCGCCGCATAGTAGTTTAAGTACATATTGAGCTGACCGGCAGCCTCTGGTGTGAGCTTTGTGGTTTTCAGCTCGATCAGCACATACGCGCGGAGAATTTTGTTATAGAACACCATGTCCACATAGTAGTGGGTGTTATTCAGTGTCACGCGCTGCTGTGTCCCGACAAACATAAAACCGCGCCCAAGTTCCAAGAGAAACTTTTCGATCTGTGCAACCAAGGCTTTTTCCAAATCGCTTTCCAACATGGGCTTATTTTCCGGCACACCCAAAAACTCAAATACATAGGGATCGCGGATGATGTCAGCCGGCTGGTTGATCTCAATCCCTCTCTGCGCCAGAGAAAGGACTTTCTCCTTGTTTGCATCACCATCGGATAAAAGCAGCCGCTCATACAGCGAGCTGTCGATTTGCCGCTTTAGCTCCCGAACCGACCAGCCGGAATTGATGGACTCCTTCTCATAAAAACTACGCTTATTTTCGTCAGAAATACTCAAAAGTTCGCAGTAATGGGACCAGGACAATTTAACAGACACTGTCTGTTGAATTGAGTAAGACTGGTAAAATCGTCTCATAAATTGAATATTAGACACAGAAAAACCTTTACCAAATTCCCTGGTCAACTCTTTGGAAAGCTCCTTCAAAGTCTGCTTCCCATAGTCCGCGCGAATCTGATTTTGCTGTTCATATTCCACGATGATCCTGCCAATGTTCCAATAGGTTGTCAGGAGCTGTGTATTAACTTGCTGGGCAACATTTTTTCTGGCATTTTCCAGCAGTTCCCGGATTTCCAGAATGATGGAGCTGTTCGGCGTCAACTGATTTTCCACACACGCCCTCCTTATCTAAAAACTGTCCGCACATGGCGGAAAAAGTATGTTTTTATTTTAGTATATCCTATTTTCGGAGGAAAGTAAAATAGCAGTAGGAGGCTTTTTATCCATAAACCAAATCCTGTATTGCAAACTTCAAATCCTGGACTTTGCCCAGCAGCCAAAAGGCCAGCTTCGGCAGCCCAAAGGGGCTTATGAGAAATGCGATCACTGTCACGCGTCAAATTATAATTCTCCCCTGCCGCAATTCTGCCGCAAATTAAATCCGACATTTCACTTCTTATCTCTGTCTTAGTGTGCCGTTTCTTACCGCACACTTTTTCCTTGCATTCTTCCCTTACTTTTCTTACATTAGTCTATGTAGCAAAA
>SFDP01000051.1 GCA_004558185.1 Lachnospiraceae bacterium
TAAGAAACGGCACACAAAGGCAGAGATAAGAAGTAAAATGTAGGATTTAATCTGCGGCAGAATTGCGGCAGGAGAGAATTATAATTTGACGCGTGACACAAAGGCAGCAGGAAAAACCAGACAACTGATCGAAACTACCGTTCAGGCGGTAGAAAAGGGAATCCAGTATGCGGATGATACGGCTGTCAGCATGGGTGAGGTTATGGAAGGAGCCAAGCTGTCGACCGAGCTGATGAACAAGATGGCAGAGCATCTGAAGAAGGAAGCTGAAAATATGCGCGCCATTGACCATAGTGTTGCAGTAGTATCTGAGGTGGTGGATAACAATTCAGCCACATCTGAGGAAACGGCGGCAGTCAGTGAAGAACAGTCTGCACAGGTCACCACAATGGTAGGCATGATGGAAAGATTTGTAATTGAATAAGGGGAGGCTGTTCCTGTATAATTTTATCAGAGAAATAAAGGAAGCATATCAGGAGGATATGCTTCCTTTTGTACGGGCAGAAAAGACGGTTAAACGTATATTCGCAGCTATTCAGAACCCCATTCGCAGAATCTATACTTAAGGATGTTGGAAGGAAAGGATTTGGCAGGCATGAACAGGATATTAATAACCGGAGGAAGCGGTTTTTTGGGAAGCCGGATAAGCTATTTTTACAGGCGGAAAGCGGAGGGGAAGATCAGTGTATTCACTCCTGCACACCGGGAAATGGATTTTACCAGTCTGACCTCTGCAAGAGATTATCTTTTGGCCTCAAGGCCGGAGGTGGTTTTTCACTGTGGTGGAATAGCGGATACGGAATATGTCCGCACCCATCCAGAGGAAGGATACCATATCAATGTGGAGGGTACCGCCAATCTGGCGCAGCTTACCGGAGAAATGGGAATACCTATGATTTTTACCAGCTCCGATTATGTCTATCAGGGGAAAACCATTGCGGGGAAGGAATATTGCCGGCAGACAGATGAGCTTCATGAGGAAGAGGCCTGTTCGGAAAATGAATATGGGATACAAAAGCTGGAGGCGGAAAAGCGATGTCTCACTGCAAATCCGCTTGCAGTCGTCCTGCGATTGACCTGGATGTATGATATACCAAGGAGAGGGGTGCACAATAAGGATAATTTTATTGTGAATTTATTCCATGCAGAGAAGGAGAAGCAGCCGCTCAGGTTTGCCTGTCATGAGTATAGGGGGCTTACTGATGTTTGGCAGGTGGTAAAAAATCTGGAAAAGGCGATAAGCCTGCCTACAGGCACCTATAACTTTGGCTGTACGAATTCTCTGCCGACCATCAAGGTGGCAGAGCTGGCAGCTCATTTACTGGGGCTTTCTTCTCAAATAGTGGAAGAGGACAGGGAACGGTTTGCAGACCGGCCAAGAAATATTACGATGTCTGGGGAAAAGCTGAGAGGACAGGGGATAACATTTGGAAGCACGGAAGAAGGATTGAGAAGATTCATTAAGGAGAATTTTCCTGTTTCATAGCCAGTGCGGAAGAGGCACAATATGTGGGGGGATTTTTGTGAATATACGTTGCCACACCATGACAGTAGTGATACAATGGGAACGTAAAATTTGAAGTGACTATTCAGAACCATGTAAATGTTACAATTTAAAACTGAATTGGAGATTGATTTATGCCTTCAACATATGCACACTATAGGATGGGACAGGAGGTCAGACAGAGACTTTCTGAGCCGGACAAAAGGGTAATTGAGCAGTATCATGACTTATACAATATCGGCCTTCATGGACCGGATCTTTTGTTTTATTATAAGGCACTGGGCAGGAACCATGTAAATTCTATGGGCTTTGGCCTCCATAAGTATCCCGGCCGGTATTTTTTTGAACGGGCAGCAGGAATACTGAAGAAAAAGAGACTGGAACCTGCTCATTTATCGTACGTTTATGGTTATCTGTGCCACTTTGCCCTTGACGTTACCTGTCATGGCTTCGTGAATGGACAGATCAAGGATACCGGCGTGGGGCATCTGGCTCTGGAAACAGATTTGGATCGCAGACTGCTGCTGATGGATGGAAAGGAGCCTATGTCCACCCGGGTTACGGGCCATTTGATTCCCAGCAGTCACAGTGCCAGGGTGATCAGGGACTTTCATCCGGGAATAACGGTTGAAGAGGCCTATAAATCCATTAAGGATATGGTGTTTTATCTAAATGCACTTATCTCGCCGGGCAGGCTCAAAAGAGGCTTACTGGTGGGCGGCCTGAAGCTGGTGGGACAGTACGACAATGTAGGAGGTCTTTTGATGAAGCCTCTGGAGAATCCGAAAGCCACTAAAGGTGTAGATCACCTGCTTGAGTTGTATCGGCAGGGGAGGGATCTGGCCGTGGAGCTGATCGGAGAATATTCTCACTATCTCAAGGGAGAGCAGGAGCTGGGTTGCCTGTATGACTGCAATTTTGAGTCCGTTAAGGCAAAGATGCCGAAAAAAAGAATATGATGAGGGGCTTTTGCCCCTGACATCACATTACGTCAAAATAACTTTGAACAGGAATAGAGGGAAGAATGAAGTTAACGAGGGAAGAAAAGAACTGGGTGCTTTATGATGTGGGAAATTCTGCGTTTACGCTGCTGATCACGACTATAGTGCCGATTTACTTTAATCATCTGGCAGGGAGTGCAGGAATTTCTGACATAGAGTACCTGGCCTATTGGGGCTACGCCGTATCCGTTACTACGCTGATCGTGGCTCTGTTAGGGCCTGTCTGTGGCTCCATTGCGGATACGAAGGGCTACAAAAAGCCGTTTTTTCTGGCTGCATTAACAGTAGGTGTAAGCGGCTGCCTTTCTCTGGGGCTGGCAAAGCAATGGCTGTTATTTCTGGTAATATTTATTATAGCCAAGGTGGGATATTCCGGCAGCTTGATTTTCTATGATGCCATGCTAACGGACATTACCACAAAGGAGCGTATGGATCAGGTTTCCTCTCAGGGTTATGCCTGGGGCTATATTGGCAGTTGTATTCCCTTCATGATCTGTCTGACAGTTGTGTTGGGCGCTGAAGGCTTTGGCATAAGTATGGCACAGGCTATGACGGCAGCCTTTTTCATCACGACACTTTGGTGGCTCATGATGACCATTCCACTGATGAAGGTATACAGGCAGCAATATTATGTGGAGAGGAAGCCACAGGTTGTACGGGAGAGCTTTAGACGTCTGGGAAGGACCTTTGCCAGTGTAAAAAAAGAAAAGAAGATTTTTCTGTTCCTGCTGGCATTTTTCTTCTATATTGATGGTGTCTATACCATAATCGATATGGCCACCGCCTATGGGTCAGCATTGGGACTTGATACTACAGGACTGCTGCTGGCTCTTCTGGTGACGCAGATCGTAGCCTTTCCCTTTGCTATTCTGTTTGGGCGCCTGTCCCAAAAGTATTCAGGAGATGTGCTGATCACCATATGTATCGGTGCGTATTTCTGCATTGCAGTGTTTGCGTATTTTCTGGTTAATCAGGTACAGTTCTTTGCTCTGGCAGTATTGGTGGGAATGTTCCAGGGAGGAATTCAGGCCCTGTCCCGTTCCTATTTTACCAAAATCATCCCTGCTGCACAGGCGGGGGAATACTTTGGCCTGCTGGATATCTGCGGCAAGGGTGCGGCATTTATGGGAACAGGGATAGTCGGTGCGATAACTCAGGTTACAGGCAGTATGAATAAGGGCGTGGGCACCATCGCAGTCCTTTTTATCATTGGTTTAATTTTCTTTCGACTGTCGGTAAAAGCCAAGGCGCCCGATCAAGAATAAAACGATGAATACGATGAAGACGAATAAGCTTGTTTTGGGCATTCTTGCCCATGTGGATGCAGGAAAAACCACCCTGTCGGAAAATATTCTTTATACCTGTAAAGCAATCCGAAGTAAGGGCAGGGTGGATCATCAGAATACCTTTTTGGATACTCATAGCCTGGAGAGAGAAAGAGGGATTACCATTTTCTCCAAACAGGCTCTTTTTTCATTGGGAGAATGGGAGATCACACTGTTAGACACTCCGGGGCACGTGGACTTTGGCACAGAGATGGAAAGAACCCTGCAGGTATTGGATTACGCTGTTCTGGTTATTAATGGAAATGATGGGGTACAAAGTCATACGATTACGCTGTGGAAGCTATTAAGACGTTATGAAATCCCGGTATTTATTTTTGTTAATAAGATGGACAGGCCTCAAAATGATGCTGATCATCTGCTACAGGAGCTAAAACGAAGACTCAGTGCGGACTGCCTGGATTTTGGCTTACAGGCTGAGGAGGCAGAAGAATTCTATGAGGAGATCGCACTAAAGGAAGAGGGACTGCTTAACCGTTATCTGGAAGGAGTGCTGCCTACAGGAGAAGAGATTGCCGAACTGGTGAAAAACAGGAAGGTATTTCCTGTCTATTTTGGCTCAGCCTTAAAGGATCTGGGGGTAAAAGAGCTTTTAGCGGGGATAAGCCAATATGTACAGCCAGGCGAATACTCAAAGAACCTGGGAGCAAGGGTATTCAAGATCGGACGAGACAGTCAGAATAACCGACTGACCTATGTAAAAATCACAGGAGGAAGCCTTAAGGTAAAGCAGCTTCTGGAAGGAAAAGAGAAGAAGGAAGGAAGGCCCTGGCAGGAAAAGGTGGATCAGATTCGTCTCTACTCAGGGGATACCTATACGCTTACAGAAGAAGTACGGGCCGGAGCCATCTGCGCATTGACAGGACTGGGAAAAACCTGGGCAGGAGAAGGGCTGGGAGAGGAAAAAGAAGGTATTTTGCCGCTCCTTGAGCCGGTACTGACCTACAGCCTTGAGCTTCAGGAAGGGATAAATATACATCAGGCTTACGAAAAGCTGGAAATTCTCTGTCAGGAGGATCCCGGACTGCAATTGATCTGGAAGGAAGAATTACAGGAAATTCAGATCAAGGTCATGGGGGAAATTCAGTTGGAGGTTCTGAAGCGCCTTATTGAAGAACGCTTTGGCTTCCAGGTGGAGTTTGGAAACGGCCATATCGTCTATAAGGAAACCATAGGAAATACGATAGAGGGAATAGGCCATTTTGAACCATTACGCCATTATGCAGAGGTACATCTTTTGATGGAGCCGCTGCCGGCGGGCAGTGGATTGGAATATGGGACAGACTGTAGTGAAGATAGTCTGGAGAAAAACTGGCAGAAGCTGATTCTTACCCATTTACAGGAAAAGCAGCATCTGGGAGTTCTGACCGGCTCTCCCATTACGGATATGCGGATTACCCTGGTTGCCGGAAAGGCACACTCCAAGCATACAGAGGGGGGAGACTTTCGTCAGGCTACCTATCGGGCCGTCAGGCAGGGATTAATGAAGGCAAAAAGCATTTTGCTGGAACCTGTATATTCCTTTACGCTGGAGCTTCCGCAGGCTCAGGTGGGGCGGGCTATGGCAGATATTCAAAGGATGCAGGGCAGCATTGCCTTTTCAGAGGATACTTCCTCGGAGGAGGGAATGAGTGTCCTGGTGGGAAGCTGTCCGGTAGCGGCTATGGGAGACTATCATCGGGAGGTTTTGTCCTATACGCAGGGAAAAGGAAGGCTTAGCTGTTTACTGAAAGGATATGAGCCCTGCCATGATGCAAAAAAGGTGATCGAGGAGTCCGGATATTTGCCGCAAGCAGATCTGGAGAATCCATGCAGCAGTATTTTCGTTTCCCATGGTGCAGGGGTATGTGTGGAATGGGATAAGGTAGAAGACTATATGCATTTAGGGGCCGTATATTTTCCGGCAATGGAGGAGTGCAATGAGAGTGTGCCTGGAATAAGAGCATCGCTGACCAGAAAGCCGGAGGCTATCGGAACTGAAGAAATAGATGCGATTTTAAGGCGGGCCTCCCAGGCCAACCAAAAAAATAAGGAAGAGCGTGACAGAAGGGGCTGGAGACGAAAAAGGGCTGGGAGCATGACAGAGGCTGTTATCGGAAGAAATAAGCCTCAGCCCCCAAAAGAGACCTGCTTGTTGGTGGATGGCTACAACATCATTTTTGCATGGAAGGAGCTGAAGGAGCTGGCTCAGATCAGCCTTGACGGAGCAAGAGGGAAGCTGATGGACATTCTCTGTGATTATCAGGCCATGAAGGGCTGCCGGATCATTCTGGTGTTTGATGCCTATCGCATTTTAGGGCACCCGGAGGAGGTTCTTGATTACCAGAACATTCATGTGGTGTACACAAAGGAAGCGGAAACGGCAGACCAGTATATTGAAAAATTTGCCCATCAGCATGGGAAGGATTACCAGATTACCGTGGCTACCTCTGATGGTCTGGAGCAGATCATTATCCGGGGAGAGGGCTGTGGGCTTTTGTCTGCAAGAGAGCTGGAAGAGGAGATTAGCCGTACCAGAGAATGGTTTATGGAAAACCACAGGATGACATCCAAGGGAAATAAGCATACTCTTGGAGAATACCTGACCTTCCCCAAGGAGGAACAGACAGAGGATGAATGAAATCAGGAAGAAGGAGGGGCGGATGCTTCCACAGGAATTTTTAAACAGAATGGAAAAGATGCTGGGAGAGGACTATCCCCTCTTTTTGGCAAGCTATGAGAGGGAGGCATATAAGGGTTTAAGAAGAAATCCATTGAAGGCGGAGCAGGAGGAATTCGAAAATAGAATGCCCTTTTCCTTAAAAGAAGTTTCCTGGACACCTACAGGTTATTACTATTCTTTGGCAGAGCATCCGGGACAGCATCCCTATCATCAGGCAGGGCTTTATTATATCCAGGAGCCCAGTGCTATGGCTGCAGCGGAATATTTGCAGGTGAAGCCGGGAGAGAGAGTCTTGGATTTGTGTGCCGCTCCCGGGGGAAAAAGTACACAGATTGGAGGTTATCTTTGTGGAGAGGGACTTCTGGTCTGCAATGAGCCTCATTCTGCAAGGGCAAAGATTTTATCTGAAAATATTGAACGTATGGGGATAACGAATGCTTTGGTGACCAATGAGATGCCCGGGAAGCTGGCAGAAATATTTCCCCGGTATTTTGACAAAATTCTGGTGGATGCTCCCTGCTCCGGCGAAGGAATGTTTCTAAAGAATGAGGAGGCGTGTCTGGAATGGAACCCGAACAATGTACAGCTTTGTGCCAAAAGACAGGATGAGATTCTGAAGGAAGCAGCTAAAATGCTCAGACCGGGAGGCTGTCTGGTGTATTCCACCTGTACCTTTTCTGAGGAAGAGAATGAAGGAAGCATCAACCGATTTTTAACTGGACATCCTGAGTTTGCCTTTGTGGAGGAGAAACGCTTCTGGCCACATCAGGTGGAGGGAGAAGGTCACTATATTGCGGTGCTGAAAAAACAGGGTAACCCGGAGCAGGGCGATCACCCTTCATCGACCAATGGATATGCCAGCGCGGCAGATTTAAAAGAGTGTCCGGAATTTGTCCGATTCCAGCAGGAATACCTGAACCTTTCATCAATGCCCCTCTGGAGGAAAGCATCAGAGGCCTCGTTGAGCGAGAACTGGCGCCTATATTTTTTTGGTGAGCAGCTTTATCATCTTCCCGCCGATATGCCTTCCCTCAAGGGGCTTAAGGTGCTTCGGGCGGGGCTTCATCTGGGCACCGTAAAAAAGAATCGCTTTGAGCCGTCTCATGCGCTGGCTCTGGCACTGAAGCCTTCCCAGGCAAAGTATACGATCAGCCTGTCCTCCGAAGGAAAAGAGGTGAGAGCCTATTTGTCAGGGCAGACCTTTTTGGCAGAGGGAGAAAAGGGCTGGTATCTGATTGCCGTGGATGGATATAGTCTGGGTTGGGGCAAGCTGGCAGGGGGGATCATGAAAAACCATTACCCTAAAGGCCTGAGGCGGTGATGTCTTCAGTTAAAATGCCAATGCCTGCAATTAGCATAGACAGTAGGCTACATCGGTACAGGGGGTTGCAGGACTGGAGCTATAAGGACAGCAGAATAGATTGATAAAAGAAAAAGCAGGTGGAGAAACCTGCTTTTTCTTATGATGATCACGTTTATCGTTTACTCTGCTATGGTCACATTGTCTGCAAGATATTGGATAACCTTATCATGAATAAGTAGCTGCATCACATAGGCTTTGCCATAGCTTTGGGCAGTCGTTTCTCCAAGCTGGCCTACCTTTTCCTCATAATCTGCCTCGCTGATGGTTAAGCCGGCGTCAGTAAAGATATACTGATAGGTCAGATCCAGGGTGGAGCGAGCCTGGGATTCTTCGGTAAGAGAGGTCTCAAATTCACTAAAGGACTTACCGGTGTAATCCTCGAAGCTGCTGTAAGGATAGCTTCCAGTGAAGGCATAATACATCTGATTATAGCTTTCATAGTAGCTTTCCTGCTCATATTTTCCTATACCCTTTAAATATTTAATATGCTTTTCATTGTATCCGGTAGCCTTGGCACTATCCTGTAATTTGGCCTCTATAGCGGCTTCCAGATTGGTGCGCTCGTTAGTTTCCTTCAAATAAGCCTTGTACTCTTCGGCAGTAGAAGCGTATTCGGAAAGATTCTCGGCTACGAATTCGTCAGTGAATTCAGGAGTAACATAGATACCATTTACGGTGACCTCAAAAACTGCCGCTTTGCCCTGAAGCTCCTGATTTTCATAATCAGCGGGGAAGGTAACATTTACCGTAACCTGATCGCCGGGATGGGAGCCCTCAAGCTGTGCCTCAAAGGTATCAATATAGCTGCCTGAACCAAGGGTCAAATCCGTGCCGGCTCCGCCGGTATCACCCCCCTCGAAGGCGATGCCGTCTACGGTGCCTACATAGTCGATGTTCAAGGTATCTCCATCCTTGGCAGTCAGGGCAGTGTCGTTCTCCAGAGCTTTATGCTGGGAAAGAAGAGAATCGATTTCGGCATTCAGTGCTTCCTCCGTATAGGTAATATCTTCCCGGGAAACAGATATATTCTTATAGTCTAAGGCCTCCACATAGTCCAGTGGGTTTACCTCTTTGATGGTTCCGTTCTCATTCAGCATGGCACCGTAGTCGCTGCTGGCAACAGTCTGAGTAAACTGGCGGTAGATAAAGGTGGAAGCAGCAGCGATAAAAACAACTGCAAGAGCAGTTACAACAAGGATACCGATTAATCGGTTTCGCTTTGCTTCCTGTTTGGATTTCTTAATCTCCTCCCGGCGAGCCTGGCGCTTTGCCTGACTTTTACTGATTGTGTTTTCACTCATGATCTCATTTCTCCTATTTCTATGAAACTTTATAGAGCCTTAAGGGAGAAGAGGCTGCTTCATTCTCTCTGTCACTGCTCATAATTGTTTCCAGTATAACACAAGTTGATAAAATAGAATATGAAAAAAATGTGAAAATCCAGGATTTTTATGATTTAGGGCTCAAAAGGCATAAATCGTTCCTGCTTTCAGGATAGGAGTTTTTGTTTATTGACTTGCAAAATGGATGTAAACTGGGTAAGATGGAAAGTATCTAATGTGGAGTAATCTACTCTGCTTTGCAGATAAAAAAACAGGACAGACTAAATGATAAATGGAGCTTGTGAAATCCCAGGAGGTGTATCATGGAACAAAAGGAAAAGATATATTCAGCAAAGGAGCTTTTGAAACGCTTCATTCCCTATTTTAAACCCTATAAAGGAACTCTGTTTATGGACCTATTCTGTGCAGCCCTGACGACCCTGTGTGAACTGGTCTTACCTTTAATCATGCGCTATATTACTAATGAGGGTATACAGAATCTGGCGGCTCTTTCCGTAGGAGTTATTCTGAAGCTGGGAGGACTTTATCTGGTCTTACGCATTATTGACTGTATGGCGGGGCATTATATGCAGAATATGGGTCATGTGATGGGAGCAAAGATTGAAACCGATATGAGAAGAGCTGCCTATGATCATCTGCAGAGACTGTCGGACACCTATTATAATAACACTAAGGTCGGACAGATTATGGGCAGGATCACCAATGACCTCTTTGATGTTACGGAATTCTCCCATCATTGTCCCGAGGAGTTTTTTATTGCCGGAATTAAAGCTCTGGCAGCCTTTATTATCCTGGCCTTCATTAATTTACCGCTGACCTTGATCGTCTTCGTCATTATCCCCATTATGCTGTTTGTCTGTATGAAGCTGAACTTCAGGATGAAGGAAGGCTTTCGGAGGCAGAGAGGCCAGATAGGGGAATTAAATGCCCGTATTGAAGACAGCCTTCTGGGACAGAAGGTGGTAAAGGCCTTTGCCAACGAGGAAGTAGAGAAGGAGAAGTTTGAAACGGATAACAGCCGGTTTTTGGAAATCAAAAAAATGTCTTATTTATGTATGGCGGATTTTTATACTGCCGTAAAAATGTTCGATGGTCTGATGTATCTGGCAGTGCTGGTAGCCGGAGGAATATTTCTGGTGAAGGGGATTATTCTTCCCGGTGATCTGGTGGCTTATCTGTTATATGTGACCACACTGATAGCTACTATTCGAAAGATTATCGAGTTTGCAGAACAGTTTCAGAGAGGAATGACGGGAATTGAGCGCTTCTTTCAGATTATGGATGCAGATATTGAGATTTTTGATGAACCGGGAGCGGCTCCACTGATGGATCCTAAAGGGGAAATCGTATTTAAGGATGTGGAGTTTGAGTACCCTGATGATCACAACCAGGTATTTCATCACCTGAACCTGACCATTAGACCCGGTGAAAAGGTGGCCATTGTGGGGCCTTCGGGCGGGGGAAAGACGACCCTGTGCAATCTGATACCCCGCTTCTACAATGTAACCAGAGGCAATATTTTTCTTGACGGCAGAAATATCAAATCCATTACTTTAAAAAGCCTGAGAGAAAATATCGGCATGGTACAGCAGGAGGTCTATCTTTTTTCCGGCACGGTTTTTGAAAACATAGCCTATGGAAAAAAGAAGGCCACCATGGAAGAGGTGGTAGAGGCCGCTAAGCGTGCGGGGGCACATGAGTTCATTGAAAAATTGAAGGATGGTTATCATACCTATGTGGGAGAGAGGGGAGTTAAGCTGTCCGGAGGACAAAAACAGAGGATCAGCATAGCCCGGGTATTTTTAAAGAATCCTCCCATTATTATTTTGGATGAAGCAACCTCTGCCCTGGACAATGAAAGCGAGTTTGCAGTTGCAAAATCCCTGGCTGAGCTGTCTAAAGGGAGAACCACTCTCACCATAGCGCACCGATTGAGCAGCATCAAAAATGCAGACCGGATTCTGGTACTGACCCAGGAGGGAATTGTAGAGGAAGGCAGCCATGATACTCTGCTGAAAAAAGAGGGAATGTACTATCAGTTCTATACTCTGGCAAATGCTTTAAAATAAAAAAATAAGGTAACTATTCAGAACCCCATTCGCAAAATCGCTGCTTGGCAGCTTTCCTTTTGCTCATGTGGTTACTTCGCCATATAAATTTACCCTTCTGTTTGAATACAAGCATTCACAGAATGTAAATTTGCATGGCTCTGAATAGTTACAAAATAAGAATAAATAATTTCCCCAAAGTGTGTCAAATAAGGTATAATAAAAGAAAAGGCAGATTTTGTCGATGACTGAACAGAATTTGTCACATCTGGGAGGTGTTTACATGGAACTAATGTTTATTGGAGCAGCCCATGAGGTAACCGGCAGTTGCCACTACCTGCAGGTGGGGAAAAAGCATATTTTGGTGGATTACGGTATGGAGCAGGGCGTGAATTATTTTGAAAATGCCCCTCTCCCGGTAGATGAAGCACTTATTGACTATGTGTTTTTGACCCATGCCCATGTGGATCATTCAGGTATGCTGCCGCATCTGTATGCCAGAGGTTTCCGGGGACAGATTTTTATGACGGAGGCTACAGCGGATTTGTGCAGCATTATGCTGAGAGACTGTGCACATATTCAGATGCAGGAGGCTGAGTGGAAGAATCGGAAGGCAAAGCGAGGCGGTATAGCGACATCAGAGCCATTGTACACGATGGAAGATGCAGACGGAGTAATCAAAAAAATTGTGCCCTGTCCGTATGATCGGATCATTCAGGTAGATGAGGGGATACAGATTCGATTTACGGATATTGGACATCTGCTCGGTTCTTCCAGTATTGAGGTCTGGGCAACCCAGGGGGAGGAAACCAGGAAGCTGGTCTTTTCCGGGGATATAGGCAACCTGCATCAGCCCCTGATCAAGGATCCGGCATTTACAGAGGAAGCGGATTACATTGTGATGGAATCCACCTATGGGGACAGAATCCATGCCAAGGAACGCCCTGATTATGTGGCAGAATTGTCACGTATTATCCAAAGAACCTTTGACCGGGGAGGAAATGTGGTCATTCCTTCCTTTGCGGTAGGCCGGACTCAGGAGATGCTGTATTTTCTCCGCCAGATCAAGGAGGAGCATCGTATCATCGGTTTTGACCATTTTGAGGTCTATGTGGACAGTCCTCTGGCCGTAGAGGCTACCGGAATTTTTCACAACAATATTTATAATTGCTATGATGAAGAGGCCATGGAGCTGGTACAAAAGGGAATTAATCCGATTGCCTTTCCGGGACTGCGTCTTTCCGTAACCAGTGATGAATCCAAGGCAATTAATTTTAACACTGATCCCAAGGTGATTCTGTCGGCCTCCGGAATGTGTGAGGCAGGCCGGATTAGACATCACCTGAAGCATAATCTTTGGAGAAAGGAATCCACTATATTATTTGTAGGCTATCAGGCGGTAGGAACACTGGGACGGATTCTTCTGGAGGGAGCAGAAGAGGTAAAACTTTTCGGAGAGCCGATCAGTGTAAAGGCTGATGTCGTTCAGCTTGCAGGTATTAGCGGCCACGCAGATAAAAATGGCTTATTACGCTGGGTGCAGGGCTTTAAGCAAAAGCCTGATCGGATTTTTGTGGTTCATGGAGAGGACAGTGTATGTCAGGCATTTACACAGTGTCTGATTGATGAGTATGATCAGGATGCCTATGCACCCTACAGCGGAACCAGATTTGATTTGATCAGGAACGAATTTATTTTGGAAACGGAGCCTGTTCCTTTTGAAAAGAAACCTAAGACCAGGGCGGTATCCGATGTCTTTGCAAGACTTCTGGCAGCAGGACAGCGTTTACTGGCAGTTATTTCACGAAACGAAGGCGGAACCAACAAGGATTTGGCCAAGTTTGCAGATCAGATTAATTCTCTTTGTGACAGATGGGACAGATAAAGTAAGGAAACGGGAGGTAAGGATGAGTCTGGCAGATCAGCTTTTTATCAATATGTGCAGGGATATTCTGGAGAATGGAACCAGTACAGAGGGAGAGAAGGTAAGGCCCAAATGGCCTGATGGAACACCGGCCTATACCATCAAAAAGTTCGGAGTGATTAACCGCTACAATCTTCAGGAGGAATTTCCGCTTCTGACTTTGCGGAAAACGGCTCTCAAATCAGCCACAGATGAAATGCTCTGGATATGGCAGCAGAAGTCCAACAATATCCATGATCTGCACAGCCATATCTGGGATGAATGGGCAGATGAGAACGGTTCCATCGGCAAGGCCTATGGCTATCAGATGGGAGTAAAGCATCAGTACAGGGAAGGGATGATGGATCAGGTGGACAGAGTGATTTATGACTTGAAGAATAATCCCTTCAGTCGAAGGATCATGACCAACCTTTATGTGCATCAGGATTTACATGAAATGAACCTGTATCCCTGTGCCTACAGCATGACCTTTAATGTCACCCAGAAAAAGGGAGAGGACAGACTTACATTGAATGCAGTGCTGAATCAGCGCTCCCAGGATGTGCTTGCAGCCAATAACTGGAATGTTGTGCAGTATTCCGTACTCATGCATATGCTGGCTCAGGTCTGTGATATGCAGGTGGGAGAGCTGGTACACGTTATTGCAGATGCACATATTTACGACCGGCATATTCCCATTATTAAAGAGCTGATCAGCCGTCCTGCCTTTCCGGCACCCAAATTTACGCTGAACCCCGAGGTGAAGGACTTTTATGAATTTACCCGTCATGATGTAGGCGTGGAGAACTATCAGACCGGAGAGCAGATTTTGAATATTCCGGTGGCAATTTAGAGAAAAAGAGGTAACCGTTCGGCACAGATACGGATTAAAACGCTGCTGAGGCAGCAGAATGAGAGGAAAAATGAATCTGATTGTTGCGGTAGATGAGAATTGGGCTATTGGATATAAGAATGAATTGTTGATTAGAATTCCGGCAGATATGAAAATGTTTCGGCAGGAGACTACGGGGAAGGTGGTGGTATTGGGAAGAAAGACGCTGGAAACCTTTCCGGGAGGAAAACCATTAAAAGACAGAACCAATATTATTCTTTCCCGGGAGGCTGATTACCGGACAGAAGGAGCCCTAGTGGCGCATTCTGTGGAGGAGCTGCTGGAAATGCTGAAGCCCTATAACAGCAGTGAGATCTATGTCATTGGCGGAGAGAGCATTTACCGTCAGCTTTTACCCTATTGCAATACTGCCCATGTTACAAAAATTGACAGATCCTATTCGGCAGATACCTGGTTCCCGAGTCTGGACAAAGACCCGCAGTGGAAGGTTACTGCCGAAAGTGATGAACAAAGTTATTTTGATACAACCTACCGTTTTGTAAAATATGAGAGAATCAGGTAGGAGAAAAACAGGGCTATGCTTTGGGCAAGATGCTTATTCGCTCAAATACCATTTCATAGCCATCGTTGCCATAATTTAAAGATCGGTTCACTCGGCTGATGGTAGCAGTAGAGGCACCGGTCTTTTCTGCAATTTCCAGATAAGTCTTGTGATCCTTCAGCATGGCAGCGACCTCAAATCTCTGGGAAAGGGACAGCAGCTCATTTACGGTACAAAGGTCTTCAAAAAAGCTATAGCATTCTTCTTTGTTTTTTAACGATAAAATAGCCTCGAACAGATGGTCTACCGTTTCTGTTTTTAATTTTTTATTCATAAAGCATCCTCACTTTCTTTTTTACCGTAAAAGACTTCTGTGAGAAATTTTAACATACTAAAGTTTTAAAGTAAAGAAGAACAAATTCAGAAAATATAAAATAAATCTAAACTGTAAGCCAGCATGGAAGATTCGTGAGTATTGCTAATTGTAAAGTTATTTTTATTACTATATAATGATGTTAGGGTCAAAAGCCCTTAACTATGATACCTACGGATTGTTACGTACTTCGTACTCCCACAATCCTGCAAAATATTCGCATATCGTGGTGCTTACAAGCTCATGTGGGTTCAGACCTTTTGACCCTGGTATCATATAATGACTGAGGAACGGTTTTAAATTGACTAAACCATAGCACTTGTCTGTTTTCCCGATAGCACAGGACAACAATCTTCAGCATAGCCTGCTGCGCCTACGTTTTTGAACATGCACTCTCGAATCCAGATTCTGTGCGAAACATAAAGGCATTTAGTGTGGATTATACTAGTTTTTTGCCATTCACTTGAAAGGGCTCTGAAAGTGGAGTGGCTGGGATTAAAATGCTGCCATGGCAGCAGAATGAGAGGAAAAATGGAAGTAAATATACAGCAGATACTGGACAATATGATGAAGAGAGTTGATCAGCTTACTTATATTCGTACAGAAGAAATCCCTAATATTGAATTGTACATGGATCAGGTATTAACCTTTATGAATGAAAGGCTTCGCCATACAACGAGAAATCCCGAGGAGGATAAAATCCTGACGAAGACCATGATTAATAATTATGCCAAAAGCGATCTTTTACCCCCACCTAACAGGAAAAAGTATTCCAAGGATCATATTTTGCTGCTGCTGTTTATCTATTATTTTAAAGGTGTACTTTCGATCAATGATACCAGAGAGATTTTGGGAAATATTTCTGAAAAATGGTTTGACGGTAAGAACGATTATGGTCTGGAAGACATTTATAATGAAGTTTTTCGTATGGAACCGGGGCAGATTGAACTGCTTCGCAAGGATATTTATGACAAATTTTCTCTGGCAGAAACGACCTTTGCGGAGGCACCCGAGGATGCACAGGAATTTCTTCGCTTCTTTTCCTTCATCTGTCTTTTGAGCTTTGATGTTTATGTAAAACGAATGCTTATTGAATCGGCTATCGATGAGCTTTGCTGCTGGAAAAAGCGCTGACAGGAACACATCGGTAAAAGGAGCGTATCATATACCATCAGTCATTTAGGAGGATTCTATGAAGAAAAAACTGATGGTATTTTTTATGCTTATGGTTTTGGTACTTATTTCTCTGGCCGGATGTCAGGAAGTTTCCGGCGGAGGGGAGAAGGTAACGCTGAACGAGGTTGCACATTCTGTTTTTTACGCTCCTATGTATGTGGCATTGGAAAACGGCTGCTTTGCCGATGAGGGACTGGAGGTGACTCTGGCGACCGGCTTTGGAGCAGATAAGACGATGACTGCTCTGCTGTCGGGAGAAGCAGATATTGGATTTATGGGGCCGGAAACTACTCTGTATACCTATCAGGGGGAGATGGAGGACTATGCGGTAAACTTTGCTCAGCTCACCCAGCGAGCCGGAAACTTTTTGGTGGGAAGGGAAAAGCAGGAGAATTTTTCCTTTGCTGACTTAAAGGGAAGGCTGGTACTGGGAGGAAGAGCAGGCGGAATGCCGCAGATGGTTTTTGAATATATTCTGAAAAAAAATGGTTTGGATCCGAAAACGGATCTGACTATTGATCAGAGCATCGACTTTGGCTCTACAGCAGCGGCTTTCTCCGGGGGACAGGGAGAATATACGATAGAGTTTGAGCCTCATGCCACTTTGCTTGAGCAAAAAGGGGATGGTTATGTACTGGCCTCTTTGGGAGAGGAGTCCGGTTATGTGCCTTATACAGCCTTCAGCACCAAAAAAAGCTATATAGAAGCTAATCCACAGATTATTGAAGCCTTTACCAGAGGTCTGCAAAAGGGAATGGATTATGTAAATTCCCATACGCCGGAAGAAATTGCAGCCATGATCAAACCACAGTTTGATGATATGGAGGAGGCTACTCTGGCAGCCATCATTGACCGCTATCAACAGCAGGATACATGGAAATCAGACCTGATTTTTGAGCAGGAGGCCTTTGAACTTCTTCAGGATATCCTGATGGAGGCGGGAGTCCTGGAGGAAAGAGCCCCCTATGAAGATTTGGTCAACACTCAGTTTGCCCGGCAGGCAATACAATAAGGATAACTACTCAGAGCCATGCAAATGTTCAATGAAAGGAATATCCTGCCTGCATGAAAGGACAGATCATTGAACATTTATATGGCGAAGTAACCACACATTCACCTGATCGGGGCGGATGATAAATTTCTTTTCCTAATGGATAAATCATGCTATAATAAAACCCGCTACAGTCTTGTAGTATAATGGTTTTAGATCTCTCTGCGATATTGAGGGAGGAAAGCAGCTTATCTATGGCATATTCAGCAGCTAAAAATCCATTCCCATCAGGCATTTTGTAAGTATTCGTGCCGGTAACCTGGGGGGATGTATCGATTGAGCAGAACCATTATACAAGAAAGATAGATTCAGAGAAATGGATTGAGAAAAAAATGAGCATTTATGATACATTGAATCAAGAACAAAAAGAAGCGGTTTTTCATACCCAGGGGCCTCTCCTGATTCTGGCAGGGGCAGGCTCCGGAAAAACCCGTGTAATAACACATAGAATTGCCTATCTGATCGAGGAAATGGGTGTGAAGCCATGGAATATTCTGGCAATTACCTTTACGAATAAAGCAGCAGGAGAAATGCGAAATCGTGTAGATGAGCTGGTGGGCTTTGGGGCGGATCAGATATGGGTCTCTACCTTTCATTCTACCTGTGTAAGAATCCTGCGGAGGCATATTGAGCGGCTGGGGTATGATACAGGCTTTACGATTTATGATACGGATGACCAGAAAACCGTTATTAAGGATATTTGTAAGCGTCTGCAGCTTGATACGAAGCAGTATAAGGAAAGAAGCCTGCTGGGAGCCATTTCTTCGGCTAAGGATGAGCTGATTGGCCCTGAGGAGTTTGCCCTGAATGCCTATGGTGACTTTCGGCAGCAGAAAATAGCAGAGGTCTATCGGGAATATCAGCAGGCATTGAAAAAAAATAATGCCTTGGATTTTGATGATCTGATTGTAAAGACGGTGGAGCTGTTTAAATCCAACCCGGAAATCCTGGACAACTATCAGGAGCGTTTTCGCTATATCATGGTAGATGAGTATCAGGATACCAATACGGCACAGTTCGAGCTGGTAAGACTTCTGGCTGTCAAGTATAGAAACCTGTGTGTAGTGGGGGACGATGACCAGTCCATTTATAAATTCAGAGGAGCCAACATCAGCAATATTCTGGATTTTGAAAAGCATTTTTCCGATGCAAGAATCATCAAGCTGGAGCAGAATTACCGTTCCACTCAGACCATACTGGATGCCGCCAATGAGGTGATCCGAAACAATGTGGAGCGGAAGGACAAGGCTCTTTGGACCAGTCAGGATATGGGAAACCGGATACATTTTCGCCAGTTTGACACAGCTTATGAGGAAGCAGAGTATATTGCCCTGGATATTATGGGAAAATGGCGCAGGAAGGAAGCTGACTATGGAGATTGCGCCATTCTCTATCGAACAAATGCTCAGTCCCGTATTCTGGAAGAACGATTTGTTCATGAAGGAATTCCCTATGACCTGGTAGGAGGAACCAACTTCTATGCCCGAAGGGAAATTAAGGATATGTTGGCCTATCTGAAAACCATTGATAACGGAAAGGATGATTTGGCAGTTAAGCGGATTATCAATGTGCCAAAGCGGGGAATCGGAGCAGCCACTCTGACTAAGGTACAGGGCTATGCCAGTGAGGCAGGTATTGGTTTTTTTGATGCACTGCGTCAGGCAGAAAGTATTCCGGGCCTGGGCAAAAGTGCAGGAAAGCTGGTCGGCTTCGTCAATATGATGGAGGTATTTCGTACCAAGGCAAAGCTTTGCAGCCTGAAAAAGCTATTTGAGGATATTTTAGAAACTACAGGGTATCTGGAGGCTTTGAAAGAGGCTGATGAGGAGGATACAGAAGACAGGATTGAGAATATTAATGAGTTAATCAGCAAGGCGGCTGCCTTTGAAGAGTTAAACCCGGAAGCGGGATTAAGTGAGTTTCTTGAGGAAGTAGCTCTGGTAGCCGATATTGACCGGATAGAGGAGGACAGCAATCGGGTATTGTTAATGACTCTTCACAGCGCTAAGGGTCTGGAGTTTTCCCAGGTCTATCTGGCAGGAATGGAGGATGGAATCTTCCCCGGCTATATGAGCATTATCGATGATGACCCTACAGCCATTGAAGAGGAGCGGCGTCTGGCCTATGTGGGCATAACCAGAGCCATGAAGGATCTGACACTGACCTCAGCCAGGATGAGAATGCTCAGGGGGGAAACACAATACAATCCGGTGAGCCGTTTTGTAAGGGAAATTCCTGAACACCTGATGGATAATCGCCCTATGCCGTTACCCAAGAGGGAGTATAGCTATGAGGAGGATTCTCCTGTCCGGGCTTCCTTTAGGGCGAAGCCCTTTGGCGGAACGGGACAAGCCCAATCCATAGGGGATTCCTCTAAAGGAATGAAGCAGACAGCATCGGTTAGCTTTCTTGGAGAGGGAATAGGTGCTACCCGTTCGGCAAATATGAGCTTTGCAAAGCCCAAAGCGATAGCCAGGCCAAAGGCCACCGCTTTGGAGAATAAGCCCTTTATCGCCAGGGGATTGGCTCAGAGCGGCTTGAGCAAGGGTGCACCGGTCAGCGGCAGTCTGGACTATGGAGAAGGCGATCGGGTAAAACATATCAAGTATGGAGAAGGAACCGTCAAAGCCATAGAGCCGGGAACCAGAGATTATCAGGTAACGGTAGAATTTGATACGGCAGGCCAAAAGGTGATGTATGCGGCCTTCGCCAAACTAAAAAAAATATAGCCATTCAGTACCTTATTTGCAAAATCGCAGTTACGCAGCTTTCCTTTTGCTCATGTGGTTACTTCGACGCATAAATGTTCAAGGATCTGCCCATTCCCGCAAGCAGCACGTTCATTTCATTGGATATTAGCATGGCACTGAATAGTTACAAAAATCATAAGAAGTAATGAGAAAAATTTTACAAATGTTTAGAATTTTTCCTTTGGAAACTGGTAGTAAAATTGAAATAAAAGTGGTATGATATTAAAAACGTTCAAGAAAGAGGGTATGGTTAATGATGAGCAAGCTAGATGAAATTTTAGAAATTGTAAGGAGTAACAATATGGGAAAAGAAGAAAAGAAATCCTGCCCCATGGTTAAGATTTTAGCTGTTATTGGGGCTGTGACTGCAGTAGCTGCCATTGCCTATGCAGTATATCGTTATTTTCATGGAGAAGTATTGGAAGAGCTGGATGATGATTTTGACGAGGATTTTGATGATGATTTTTTTGAAGATGAGGATACAGAGCCCATCGTCATTCCCAAACAGGAAGAGGATGATAAGCCGGTAGCGGCAGATGCACCCACTGCAGAAGAATAAGGAAATTAAAGGTAACTGTTCAGCAGACATACGTCTTTAATGTGGCTTCCGTAAGAAAAAGGATATTTGGCAGGCGCAGCTATAGCATCGCAGGTGATTTTGTATGTATTTGTGCTTGTACCATGAGGACACTGGACAGTTGCAGTTGAAGGATACCGGAAGCAGTAAAGTGCGCAGTACAGGCTTGGAGGATTTTGCGCCAATTACATGGGCTGGAGGCTGTTGTATTTGAGAATATGTTCTTGATACAACAGCCTTTTTGTGTGATGAGGTAAGGTTGAATAAAGTGACTAACAGCAAGCTGTTCGAGGGGATATTTTGGATGAAGCGTTATAAAGTCAGTGCTTGCAGTGAAGCCGTGACTGGCAGGAGTTCATCAGTATAAAACGCTTTGGAATGGAGGTAAAGATGAAAAAAGGACAAACTTATACAGGTATAGTGGAACGGGTAGATTTTCCCAATAAGGGCATTGTTATGGTGGAAGAGTCAAAAGAGGATGGAAATACTGCAAAAGCGGCCTGTATAGTAAAAAATGTTCTTCCGGGACAGAAGGTGACCTTTACAGTCAATAAAGTTCGTAAGGGAAAGGCAGAAGGAAGAATGCTATCTGTAGAGGAGCCTTCCCTACTGGAGGTTGAAAGTCCCTGCCCCCATTTTGGATTCTGCGGAGGCTGTCTCTACCTTACTCTCCCTTATGAGGAGCAGCTCAAGATAAAGGAGAAGCAGGTAAAACGGCTATTGGACAGTTGTCTTAAGGGAAAGCAAATGGACTGGATATTTGAAGGCATAAAGGCCAGTCCGGCAGTGTATGAATACCGGAATAAGATGGAATTTTCCTTTGGAGACGAGGTTAAGGATGGCCCTTTATCTCTGGGGATGCATAAGCGGGGCAGTTTTTATGATGTGGTGACAGTGGATAACTGCTGTATTGTAGATGAAGATTATCGTTTAATTCTGAAAACGACCCTGGACTTTTTCAGGGAGCATAATCTATCCTTTTATCACCGTCTGCGCCATGAGGGATACCTGCGCCATCTTTTAGTAAGAAAGGGGAGCAAGACCGGAGAAATTCTGGCAGCATTGGTGACTACCACTCAGTATATCGAAGAAGGAAGCAGACAGAGTAGTGAAGGTGACTTGCAGAGAGAAATAGAAGGTTATCAGTGGGAAGAAGAAAAGCTCTTGGAGGGGTGGAAGGGAAGGCTGCTTTCCTTGAAACTCAAGGGAGAGATCGCTGGTTTACTGCATCTTAGGAATGATTCTGTAGCGGATGTGGTGAAAAGCGACCAGACACAGATTCTTTACGGCAGAGATTATTTTTACGAAGAGCTGCTGGGGCTGAAATTTAAAATTTCCACGTTCTCCTTTTTTCAGACGAACTCCCTGGGGGCAGAGGTACTGTATCAGACGGCCAGAGAGTATATTGGTGATTTAAGAAGTATCGACCAGGCTGGTAAGGCGGATAAGGTTGTTTATGATCTGTACAGCGGAACAGGAACAATCGCACAATTGATGGCTCCGGTAGCAAAAAAAGTCATTGGTGTGGAAATCGTGGAGGAAGCGGTGAAGGCGGCGGAGCAGAATGCGGCATTGAACGGTTTGGACAACTGTCGATTCATTGCCGGTGACGTGTTAAAGGTTTTGGACACCATAGAAGAAAAGCCGGATTTTATTATTTTAGATCCTCCCAGAGAGGGAATTCACCCCAAGGCCCTTGAGAAAATCATTGACTATGGAGTTGAACGGCTGATTTATATTAGCTGCAAGCCTACCAGCCTGGTTCGGGATTTGGAGGTCTTTCTGGAAAGGGGATATGCGGTGGAACGGGCTGTGGCCGTAGACCAGTTCCCCTGGACTGGGAACGTTGAGTGTGTAATAATGATGCAGTATTGTGGAAAAGAGAAGAAAAAGTAGGTTTGACCACAAGATGTTGTGCTCCCCGGGCAAAAATTAGGCTGAAAAATGGCTAGTTTTTGCCTGATTTTTTTGCGTGTGTCCAGCAAAGCTGGACTACACTTGCCGGTGTAAGTCCGGTCACGGTAATCGCCAGTGAGCCGTGTAGCTAAACTCGGTGCGTTGTAGTAATACAGGGTGCTAAGCGAGTGGATAAAGTAACCTTGAAAAAGGGGCGAGCAATCATGCACGTGTGGAGAAACTGGAAAACAGCACGGAAGAATCCCTCGGTATAGAGGAAACGGTATGTATGAAAAGTGTAGTTCGGAACTGGAGAGACCCTACCCATCACCGAAAGGTAAAGAGAAAGCGTATAAGCTTGGCGAAATCGTATTTCTGATGGAAGGGAGTCGGAGGGGAACATAGTACCGATAATGACTGTGCAAGAAAACGCAGTTTATGGGAAGGTTCCCTACTTCATTCATGTTTGTAGAGAGGGTAAGAGTGAGAGAATGTCATGCAGACTAATAACTCCAAAGAAAAAGTTCGACAACTTCAAAACAAACTATATCTGACAGCCAAGAAGTGTGACAGCCGAAGATTTCATGCACTTTACGATAAGGTATATCGAGATGATGTACTTTTTGAGGCATGGAAACGGGTAAAAGCTAACAAAGGTTCCAGTGGTGTGGATGGTATCAAAATCGAGGATGTTGAAGCGACGGGAATTGAAAAATACCTTTCAGAAATCAAATCAGAACTGAGGAATGGAAAGTATAAACCATCGCCAGTAAAGCGAGTTATGATACCAAAACCAGACGGAAGTGAAAGACCTCTTGGAATACCAACGGTCAAGGACAGAATTGTGCAAATGGCTACAAAGATAGCAATAGAGCCAGTATTCGAAGCTGACTTTAGAGAATGTTCCTATGGATTCCGACCGAAAAGAAGTGCAAAACAAGCACTGGAAGTAGTAAGGAAAGCGTGTAACAACAAGGGCTATTATGTAGTAGACGCAGATATTGAAAAGTTCTTTGACAATGTAAACCAAGGAAAGCTGATGAAACTGGTAGAACAGAGAATACCAGACCGTAGGATATTGAAGCTGATAAAATAATGGTTAGTATCAGGAGTATTATACGGAAATGTACTGACAATCTCTGAACTGGGAACAAGCCAAGGTTCAGTCATATCTGTCAAACCGCAGATTATCTCAGGTGATTTCCGCAGATTATATAAGGTGGAAATACCTGTCACAGTCTGCGGTTAATGAGGTAAAAGCATTTTATATCG
>SFDP01000052.1 GCA_004558185.1 Lachnospiraceae bacterium
TCTGTTGTGATTGATTTGTAGCAAATGACATTTGTTGTACACTCCTCGCTTAAACTCTGTCTCTATTATACTATATTTGAGGTTAATGTGTTAAGTTTTTAAAGTGCTATAGGTTGTCCATTTGTCGGGCAACTCATAATAATGATGTTAGGGTCAAAAGCCCCTAACTATGATACCTACTATTCGCATATCGTGGTGCTTACGCCCCACTTTTAAGCTCATATTTTGGCGGGTCTCAAGGACATTCCCCCACATTTGAGCAAGCTCATGTGGGTTCAGACCTTTTGACCCTGGTATCCTTTATATAACACAATATCTATAATTGTACAACTATAAATGTATACAAAATGTTGTGCCTTCCATTATGAGTAAAAGTGTCCTCCCGCTGAGGATAAAGACTGAATAGAGAAGAGGCAGACAGATATGTGGATTAACGAAGCCGTTCCTTGACAAATCGATGATTACGTCATATAATGTAACTATTCAGAGCCATACAAGTATTCAATGAATAGTTACCATAAATAAAACATAACATTCTTTGACTAAATTTTAAGAGTCAGGCATACTTTTACCCATACATAGCTTGACAGAATCTGATTAAGCTCCGGAATCTTTCATTTCTAAGGATTTTAGGGCTTTTCATTATTTTATTCCACAGCAGAATGACTGGCGATAAGGGATGAGCATAATCGGAGTTTAGGATAAGATAAAGGAGTTTCAAATGGGAGAAATCAGAAAATACAGTTGTATATGCGGATATAGCCAGGAGCTGTTTGAAGGCAGCGGTATTCTTTCTTCCAGCTCTGCCGTAATTGAACGGCTTTTTCCAGAAGCATATAAAGAGTTTCAGACTTTGCAGAAATCCGGACAGCTCAGGCATTGGGGGATAGTCCAAAGGCCCAGCCTTTGCCCTGCCTGCCGGGAGCTTTGTACCATGCCGGTTCTGCTCCTTGAAACTACAGCCGAGGGAAAAAAGGAATATCCAAAAGGTCTTTGTCCCAAATGCAATGAAGCATTGATTCCCCCCGAATACGATGCACCCAAGGAAGACCAAACAGAGCCGGCTGTGTTCCCAAGGACAAGTATCCTTTGCCCCAAATGCCACAGGCCTATGAAGCTGCAGTGCATAGGCCATTGGGATTAAACTACCGAGTACCTGCAGCCTTTAGCGAGGAAGATTCAGATGAACGTCAGATATAACAGCGGAATATCCATGGGACTGCTGACCTATGGCACTCTTAACAGAAAATCCCTTAAAAACCAGGAAAAGCTGTCCTCCGGTTATCGAATCAACCGGGCGGCTGATGATGCTGCCGGTCTGGCCATCAGTGAACGTATGCGCCGAATGATCAGAGGGCTAAAGCAATCCAGCTACAATGCCCAGGATGGTATCTCGCTTCTGCAAACGGCAGAGGGTGCCATGAATGAAACCAGCAATATGCTGCAGCGAATGAATGAGCTGATCATTCACGCCTCCAACGGTACTAATTCTCTTCAGGAAAGGGAATCCATTCAGGAAGAGCTGGCACAGATCATTACCCAGATAGACCAGATTGGCAACGAAACTACCTTCAATTCCCTTAAGCTGTTAGACGGAAGCCTTTCGACGGCTTCTGCCGGAACAACGACCACCACAACGAATCCCTCCATGCATATTGCCATTAATTATGCCCCAGCAGCAGGCACCTCTTCTTCTACCGGCCTTACCGGGGCAGCATGGGAGGATGATCTCCTTAAGCAAATTGTTCCCGGCGCTGTAGCAAAAATTTTTTCTGCTTTTCCTGTGTTCAATCAGATAGCAGCTAACGGCAGCATAAGCAACAGCATTGGACTTAATATTTTTGATAATTCCAATCAAAGCGTTTTAGCCTATGTAAGTCTGCAGTATACGGATGCTGTAACCTTCCCTGTTGTACAAGTCGACAAGAACAGTATACAACTGTCACTTGGCGTCAATACAGCCTATCTTGGATTTGATTTTTCCGGGAATCTGGTTCCCAACAGTCGGTTACAGTTAGAAGGAACTATTGTCCATGAGATGATGCACGCCTTTATGTTCGATGCTTGCATTAATGGAATGATGGGTGTGGATAAGGATGGGTATAAAGTCGATGAAAGCAGGTTTCCCACCTGGTTTTATGAGGGAATGGCGCAGACCGTATGGGGTGCCGGAGATAATACAAATGATTTCTTAGCTCGTGGTCTTGGCCTTACAGAACAATCCTCCCTGCAGGAGATCAAGGCAGCTTTATCCACATTCAAAGGCTCCATCGGAGCCCCGGGCTATGGAAATGATATGGTTGCACAATATGGGACCGGATATCTGGCCTGTATGTATCTCGGGTATATGGCCGCAGGAAAGCCCACAAATTATACTCCGGCAGACATTGCACGTGGATTAAATGATGTACTCACGAAGATTATCGATGGATATTCAATGGATAAAGTGCTTAACGAAGTATCCAACGGCCAATTCACCTCTAATATGAATTATCAGGAGAATTTTGCCAAAACCGATGAGATTATAAACTTTATTCAGGGACTATTGATAAAGATCGGTTCCACTGGCAACGGAAGTGTCCTCACTTCTTCTTTCAGTGATTTTGATTTGATCGAAGATCAGGACTTTGCTGCAAACTATTATCAAATCGATACACAAAATCAATCTGTTGTTTCTTCTGCCAATGCCAATCGTGATTGGGGAACAGGAATGCGGACTCAGGATGGTGCCAACTATACCGGTTCCGCCAATCCTCCTGTGAATCCCAATCCTGGCGGTGGTGGCTCCGGGAATATCCCCTCAAAGACCGGTGGGCTTAACCTTTTTGTTGGTGTTGACAGTTCCTCCGACATCCTGATCAGTATCGATGATGTTCGTGCTGCCGCATTAGGCATCCAGGATATTTCCGTAACCACTGAGGAAGGTTGTCAGAAATCCCTTGAGGCGGTGAAAAATGCCATCATCAAATTATCTGCTGTAAGAAGCTCTGCCGGGGCTGCAACGAATCGCCTGGAGCATACCATTAATAATCTTGAAAATATTGTGGAAAATACGCAAGCTGCTGAAAGCCGTATTCGGGATATGGATATGGCTTCGGGGATGGTTACCCAGTCGGTTCATAATATTCTGGCCAATTCAACTGCGGCAATAATCAGTCAATCATTAAAAATGCAGGAAAACATTCTCGCCCTTTTACAATAGGGTGGGGTATGTAAAAAGCAGATTCGCCCCAACGTATACGTTCATTCAAAAGTATACGTTGGAGCGTTTTTCATAGAAAGTATCTTAAGAGGAAATCCTTTTTGAAAAAAATATTACATCTTAAAACCTGTTTCCTTTTGTTATTTCTTGCTGTCCTGCTTTACCTTGCTGCTGCAGCCGTTATGATCTGCCGCTATGGACAGAAAGACGATAAAGAAAAGTCCGATATTGCCATCATTCTTGGTGCTGCCACCTGGGAAAACGAAGTGTCTCCTGTATTTCGTGAACGAATTAATCACGGAATACAGCTATATAGGGAAGGCTACGTGGACAAAATTCTGCTGACCGGCGGAAAAGCCAAAGACAATGCCCATTCCGATGCTTATGTCGCCATGCAGTATGTTCTTCTTCAGGGCATCCCCAGGGAAGATATTCTGCTGGAGGAGGAATCCACCATCACCCGGGAAAATCTGGATAATGCCATAGCCATCATGGAAAAGGCAGGCTTTCATAGCGCCATCATCGTCAGTGATCCTCTGCACATGAAAAGAGCCATGCTGATGGTGAAAGAACAGACGATGACTTTTCACTCCTCCCCTACCCCCACCACCATGTATAGAAGCCTTAAAACACAGCTTCCTTTCCTGGTCAGAGAGGTAGTCTTATATACAGGATATCAATTGTATTATTTTCTTTTGGGGTAACTATTCAGAGCCGTGCAAATGTTCAAAGAAATGAAACCGTTGTACTAGCCTTTAACATTTATATGGTGAATGGGGTTCTCACTCCCCTTTCTGTTTTGAATGGCAAGGCGGATCTAAACCACAGCCTCCTTCTCTGCCTTTTTGGCATTTCGTATATTCTCTCTGGACAGTTGCAGAAGACTTTTGACCAGCTTGTTTGCCATTTTCTTACTATCCTCATCCAGATTCTTCATTGCCTCCCAAAGGTCATGCATGGTCTTTCCAGGAGCCGAGGTTACCTCCAGTAAATCCTTGATATTGGCAGATTTAGCAATTTCATACCAAATTTCTGCAAAACCATGAAGCTCCTCCTCGCTCAGGCTCATCAGCCATTGATTAATGGTTTCGTTAAAAATCTTGCTTCCTTTTGCCACATCCTCCATCTCTTTGAAATGATTCTCTTCTACATACCAGTTATAAGGATTATGCTGCATAAAGCCTACACTGGCACATTCTACCACCCGATATGGCTCCTGACTCTGCAAAAGCATGCCCACCACGCAGGAATGAGGCAGAAATTTATGGATTCTGTTTCTGATTTTGTTAAAATCAACACTGGCAAGAATCTCCGGCCGAAAGCCCGGTCCGTCAAAGCTGTATACACTCTCAATCCTAGCCTGGATTTCCTCCTCCACATTCATGGAGGCGTAAACTGCAAAATTTCCGCCCTTAGAATGCCCGGCTACCATGAAGCTGCCTTCAATTTCCCTGCCTACCTGTTTTAAATACATGGCACTCAGCTCCTGTCCTGTGACCGGTTCTGAGAAACACATATTAAAATCTTCCTTCCAGCCTACCAAAGACTCATCTGTACCTCTGAACACAATGATCGTGGGGCCTTTTTCCAAAAAAATCGTAATGGCCGAAAACTGTGTTTCTGCAACTACACTGACTATATTAGAATAATAGTGCATCTGCATATCGCAGAAGCGCACACTGCGCAGCATAGCTGTAAGCAACGCCCTATTATCCTTTTCATAACGTTTGTCAATAAATACCTTTTCTTCATCCATCAGTGCTGCCATATGGCACAATCGCAATGGCTCGACTCTGTTTCTGTCCTCATGATGCGGAACCAGTCCATCCAGCTTCATATAAATAAACTGTGACAATACCAGCGCATCCACCTCATTAAAGGGCATCTTCCCAAAATCCAAATCTTTATAGCGTTCCACATAAGAAATAATATTTTCCACTGCTTCCTTCAACTCTTCTTCCTCCGCTGGTACACGAAAACTCTTATACAGGCTTTCAATATCTGGCCTCCAAGTGCTCAATGTTTTTAATCAATACGGATATGGTTCCATCCTCATTAGTAATAAACTCCACACTGCCTGTATCCCGGTACTGCTCCATGGGTATTTTGATTTCGATTCCCGTATTGGTCAGCAAATGCTGTTTCTGATACTTTCTGGTAGTAGCTTCACTTTGAGGAATGATCTCTTCTCTGACCATGTCGTATTTTTCGATTTGCTCCTGAAAAGCATTCCGCAAGTCTGCCTGTTCCTCAAACACCCGGTCTGCCAGCTCTTCCACAACGAATCCGCCCTTACTTGCCAGTTCCTCCTGGATTATGGCCTTAGCCTGCATCTGGGCTTCATAAGCTTTCCACTCCTCCAGCCCCTCACGCTGAACCTTATCAATAGCCTTTGTCACAATATTTAACTTCGTCTTGTGAGAAAGCTGACTGGAACACTTTAAAAATAAATACGAGAAATAATTTGTTTTTTCTCCATTTACCTCATATTTTTTCTCCACCACCCACAGTTTTAGGCTATGTAAGTCAATAATAGCTGCCTCCGTCAGCCGCTGAGACTGGCCGGGCAGAACCGCCTTATAGGAGATAATATCATTCACATTTCCTTCCTCACTAGATAGGGTTCTATGGGTATAGCCGGACTTAAAATTCATTTTCAGCAAGGCCAGATATTCTTCCTGCCCACAGCTAAAATGAACTACCAGCAAATCTGCTGCGGGAATATCAATATTACTGTTCATCAGTGTATAAAGTTGGGAAGCAATCTCCTGACTGAGCGGAATAAATCTCTCTCCGATTCCTTCTGACAGAAGCTGGTAAATTTCCGATTCCTTCTGATAGAATTCACATTCCTTTGCCTCATCTCCTCCGCCGATTCTCCCGATATGCTCCCGCACAAAGTCACCAAAGTCTGAACCATATTCCAGTAAAGTGTCTGACAACACCGGCATTCCCACAGTGGAGTCCAGAATATGAACGATCATTTGTACAATTCTTATCTCTTCTTTTACAATCATTTGTCCTCAATTAATCCTCTGATTTTTAAATATGCGATAATCACCTCTACAGAGCCTTCAATTCCTGTCTTACTGCTATTAATCAATAAATCTTTATTCTCTCTCGTTCCCCACTCACAGTCTGTATAATATTGATAATAGGAACGGCGGATTTTTTCCGTCTGCTTCATCAGCTTCCTGGCCTTTACCTCATCCAGATTATTCCGCTCCCTTATTCTCACTATACGATCCTCCTCATCGGCATAAATAAAAATATGAACCGTATTGGCAAAATCCTTAAGCACGATATCGGAGCATCTTCCCACGATTACACAGGACTCTTCCCTGGCCTTTTTCAGCATAATATTAGACTGCAAATGGAAGAGCTCCTCACTCATGGTTTCTATTCTATAGGGGAAATGATGCCGCTCCAATCGTTCATCCCTCTCTGACAGACTATCCTCACTTACGCCGCTTTGCTCGGATACCAGTCCCAGCAGATTTCTGTCATAAAAGGAAAATCCTAATTTTTCGGCCAGCTTTTCTCCTATCTCTCTTCCTCCGCTGCCATATTCCCTTCCTATTGTTACAATACATTTTTTTGCCATAGTCTTCTCCTTCCGCTCCTTATTATTTTTTCAGTCCGTATATTCCCTGATTCACATTATCTTGGGGGAACATAAAATAATATTCATAATCCTCCTGATTCATTTCTGTTGAGCGCCACACTCCTTTTGTGGTATTCCCCTCAAGAAGGATATCCCATACTCCCTTTTTGCAGACACCATCCCAGTCCTTCGTATTTCCCTGGCTGTCCGTACTCATAATGTACATCTCACCATTATAATATCCATCTTTAAAATTACCGATTACATTGGCAATGATTTTATCCTCTACATCCAGAATAGTATAATCATAGCTAAAATGCTCCTGCCCCTGTCCATTAGGCAGATCCTTATTCCATCTGCCATTGTACATATGTTCCAATACACCCAGATTCAGTTCCTCATTTTCTTCATCATAAATGGCCACCTGAAGCCACATCCCCTGTCCGCTTCTCAGCCCTTCCTTCCAGTCTCCGCAATAGTAGGTATTATTTCCGTAAACCGCCAGGCCTCTGCCGTGGGGGCGCCCCAGGGAATCCAAAGCTCCATAATAATAGAATTTATTGGTTCCGTTCAATTCGGCTGAAATCTTTTTAATCCGCTCCAGGCGAAGCAAATCATTCACTGCTTCCATCTTATAGGCATCCCAATATTCAAAAAGCTCCTTAAGCTGCCCGTCATCAGTCTTCCTCTCTGCCAGAGTGTAGGACTGATAGTTCTCCTGACCTAAAATCGTATATAGCTTCGCCTCTTCTTTAGGAAGTACGCTTTCCTGCGTAGTCTCCACCTTTAGGATATTCTTATTTTCATTTTGTTGGGAAGAACTCATCTGCTCGTCAGACTGATCATTCTCACCTTCATCCGTCGATTCCTTTTCCTCTCCTGCCCAATCTTCCTCCCGGGTGCTTTCTGTGGCAGTGTTTTCCTTCACGGCTATTTCTCTTTTTTCCCGTCTTATTAACAGGAAAATTGCTATAATACCTAAAATAATAATGATAATCAACCCAATAATTACTTCCTTGCTTTTTAATTCCTTCATGTTAATCCTCATGCTTATCACAAGTACACCGAATAGTAAGTAACCAACACATTGACCTGTCTGCTTTTTGCACTAATACATAGTTACTTGCGATACTTTCTAACCTTTTTATCACTGCTTTCAGTGTACTGACACATTGACCATCAGCATAACGGCACTACCTATGGCAGCCTCTGTGTGTTGTAATGAGGGTATTATGCTAATTATCAATGTGTCAATACACCAGTTGCTTTTGCCTATGCAGCCCAGTATAGCAGAGAATAGCAAAGGTTTTCTTATTCAATTATTATTTTTTTCTTAAACCTGCCCGACAGAATAAACTCCTTCGCATCGAAAAGCCTTTCCGATGCTGAAGGAGTCCATCTGTGTTAATAGCCGATTAACCAGTCATACATTTCCTGATATTTTTTAGCCGAAACATCCCAGGAAAAATCTGCTGCCATAGCTCGGTCAACGATCTTATTCCATTCCCTCTTTTTGTCATAGTAGATACGTTCTGCATACCGAATTGTCGCCAGCATCTCGTGGGCATTGTAGTTAGTAAAGCTAAAACCTGTTCCCGTACTTTCGTACTCATTGTAGGGTTCCACCGTATCCTTAAGACCACCTGTTTCTCTTACGATGGGAACCGTACCATAGCGCAGTGCCATCAACTGGCTTAAGCCACAGGGCTCAAATAGGGAAGGCATGAGGAAGGCATCGCAGGAAGCGTAAATCCTGTGCGACTTTTCTTCCGAATAGTAAATATTCGCACTTACCTTATTGCCATATTTCCAGTCAAAGTGACGGAACATATTCTCATACTGTTCCTCTCCGGTTCCCAATACTACAATCTGCACCGCATCCTGACAAAGCTCATCCATCACATAGGCAATCAAATCGAAGCCCTTCTGATCCGTAAGCCGGGAAACGATACCGATCATGAACCTCTTTTCATCCACTTCCAGGCCAAGCTCCTCCTGCAGGGCCCTTTTGTTCTTGCCCTTCTCTTTTCTGAAATCCACTGCATTATAATTGCGGATAATATAAGGATCGGTTTCCGGGTTAAAGGCATCATAATCAATACCGTTTACAATTCCCCGCAGATCCTTACTCCGGGCATTCAGCAGCCCGTTTAGTCCTTCCCCGTAAAAATCAGTCTTGATTTCCTGTGCATAGGTCTCACTTACCGTAGTAATGGCATCTGCATAAACCAGGCCGCCCTTTAACAAATTGGCATCCTTGTAGCACTCCAGCTTATCAGGAGTGAAGAAATAATCTGACAGGCCTGTAATTTCCCTTACGTCTTTCACATTCCATTTGCCCTGAAATTTCAGATTATGTATTGTCATAACCGTCTTTATCCCCTTGAAGAAATCACCATTCTGGAAGCGTTCCTTCAAGTACACGGGAACCAGTCCCGTCTGCCAGTCATGACAATGGATTAAATCCGGCTTAAAGCCAATTACAGGAAGTGCGGAAAGTGCTGCCTTTGAAAAGAAAGCAAACTTTTCAATCTCATATAGAACATCATCTCCATATGGCCTAAATCCGCCGAAATAGCCTTCATTGTCGATGAAATAATAGGTGATCCCGTCTACCTGAGCCTCCAGAATACCTACATACACATTCCTCCAATGAAAATCCATATAAAAATGATTCTTATATACCAGTTTATCCTTCCATTCCTGCTTCATACAGGTATATTTAGGGATTAATACACGAACATCATAATATTCCTTGTCAATACATTTCGGTAAGGAACCTACTACATCGGCTAATCCACCTGTTTTGATAAATGGTACACCCTCTGATGCAACGAATAGTATCTTCTTCACCGCAATTCCTCACTTTCTAGATTTTACTTTTGTATATTGGTACTATTATACACCAAATCCCCCCTCATTTAAAGAAAAATTTAGCGATATTGTAATCGGATTCTATCTGCAATCAGGGCGATAAATTCAGAATTGGTAGGTTTTCCCTTGCCTGTATTTACCGTGTAGCCAAAAAGTGCATCCAGAGTTTCCATCCTCCCCCGGCTCCAGGCCACCTCAATGGCATGACGTATGGCCCTTTCTACCCGGCTGGGCGTAGTCTGATACTTTTTGGCGATGGTTGGGTACAGCACTTTGGTAATGGAATTGAGCATTTCGATATCCTCTACCGCCATCATAATGGCCTCTCTCAGATATTGGTAACCCTTAATATGCGCAGGCACTCCGATTTCATGGATCATGTCGGTCACATCCTGTTCCAGATCATGCACCGTTTTATTCTCTGTTTTCACCATAATGGGAGGTTCAAGAAAAAGATGTCCGTCTTTTTCCCCTTCAGCCTCACCTGCTGCTCCGGGAACGATGATATTAATATGGAACTCTTTGTTGGTATTCATCAGGTCGGTCAGTATTTTGAACATTCTTTCACTGTCATTCGTAGTGGTTACCTTTACATTTTCCATAGCTGTCTCCCTTTTCGTTTTAGAATGAAAAAAGGGATAAAGGATGTACTTACCTTCTTCCCCTTCTTGTGACAAATTATAGTAGTAAAGTGTCCTTCTTACAAGTACCACCCATCGCCCGTAATGCAATAAACTGAGATTATTCGCCTTTTTCTCCTTAATAAGGACAGCCGATTGCTCTTGCAATTATGTATAAAATCAATAAATGTGCCGGATAAAAAATATAGAAAGCATATTTTAGCCCTCTTCCCCGTTTCCCGTTGTAACAGACAACTGGAAGAAACGCTGCAGGCGCAGGAAGCTCCCACCAGAAGGAAAGGGCTCCTGCCGCTGCCTGTATCAGCCGGTTTTTCCTGCACAGATAAATAACCACAATACTGAAGATTCCATAGAATCCGTAGTCCAGATTCAGCATCCTGGCCGATACCATCCCCAGAGCCAATATCAGCACGGTCCAGATTACCTGCCAAAAAACAGCCACCGGCTTTTCCTCCATTATCCGAATCAGCCAGATCACTGTCAGCCCCAAAGCCAGCTCCCAATAGACATTTTGATAAGATTGGTTCCACAAATCTCCGGTAATGGCCAGATTAAAAGGAATTTCGGAAATCACCGCAAAAATCAACATTCTTGTCAGATATTTCCTTACATTCCTGGTGTGAAGAAAACCTTCCACCAAAAGAAAACAGAAAATAGGAAAGGCAACCCTTCCTATACTTCTCAAGGGACCATATATCTGATTCCAAAATTCCGTATCAAATTGAGGATATATACAGGTTCTCTGTACGATTACCGCTCCTATATGATCGATCAGCATGGTAAGCACAGCTATCCCCTTTAATGCATTTCCACTTAATCCAAATCTACTTTCCTTCATGATGACTTCCTTTGTTCTTCTCATAAATGACCAAAAGGCCCTTCAACAATAATGCTTCATCCAAAATAATTTTACGCTTACAATATGGTACAATCTTTCTTGCCAGTCCTCCGGTAGCGATTACCGTAGCCTTCTGCCCAAGTTCCTCCTCCATACGATCGATAATTCCATCAATGGCCCCCGCACTGCTGTATAGTACACCGCTTTTCATACATTCAATCGTATTCTTTCCAATCACCCGTTTAGGTGCGTCTATACTGATTCCACTGAGCTGGGAGGCCCTGGATACCAAAGCGTCCAGGGCAGTTCCCACTCCGGGAAAAATCATACCGCCAATATAATTTTTCTTTTCATCAATCACAAAGGCTGTTGTAGCAGTTCCCATATCAATCACCAATAGGGGAACCGGATACTCTGCGATACCTGCTACCGCATCTGCTACCAGATCTGCACCTAGCTGTGCAGGCTGATCCATTAAAATGTTGAGTCCGGTTTTAATTCCCGGCCCCAGAACCATAACCTCTTTTTTCAGAATCTTCTCCACTGCCAGCTTAGCCACATTCGTGATCTGGGGAACCACAGAGGAAATAATACCACCCTCTATATCTTTGGAACTAATGTGGTAAATGTCCAAAACCGTCTTAATATCTACCGCATATTCCAGCTCCGTTTTTGTGCGAACCGTGGAAAGCCTTTCCACAAAACAGGTTCTTTCTTTGTTTAAGCAGCCAATTACAATGTTGGTATTTCCAATATCTATCGCCAGTATCATTTTCTCAACGCCTTTCTTCGTCAATAAAGACTCTTTTTCCTTTACTTTGTTTTATAAATCTTGAGCAATACCTTACCCAGAGCAAAGACCAGAATTGCTGCCGCTATGGCTTCCGGCACTCCGGAGGCTGCCACTGTACCCATGATCAGTCCAAAGACTGCACTTTCAGCCACCTCTCTGGCCTGCGCATACTGTGCCGCCAATAGCACATAAATGCTTCCCATTACGATAATCGTGTGAAACATAGAGCCCACAAACCCTACTGCCGCAAGGGCAATATTCTGGTTTGTTCTAAGCCGTTTCAGACCAATCCACAACCAGCCTGCTGCCACCCCCAATAGAATTCGGCAGCCAATGGAAATCCAGAGTGCCTTGATTGCACCGGGAATACCGGTGGTGCTCAGGAAGGGGGAGAAGGCAAAGGAAAGCAATGCCGGACTGAGGGTATTGTTAATCATGGAGCATATGCCAAAGACAGCTCCTAAAATCCCTCCTGCCAAAGGTCCCAAAACAACGGCTCCCACAATCACCGGAATATGTATGGTGGTAGCCTTAATAATCGGCAGTTGAATCAACCCCAGAGGCGTGTTGGCCAGCAAAATCACGACAGCCATCATCAGAGCCACCGTGACCATCCAGCGAGTGTCTTTTTTCATGGTATTCATTTTTCATGTCCTCCTTGTTATCGTTCCCACAGGGATACAATACATTTACAGGGATAATAATTTATCCAGAATGATTCCGGCTGCATCCTCTTTGCTCATTTTTTCGAGTGATACTTCCTCATTCTGTGTAATCAGAGTCAATACGTTGGTGTCTGTCTGGAATCCGGCTCCCTCTACCTTCAGATTGTTGGCGGCAATCATATCCAGGTTCTTTTTGGTTAATTTGGCTCTGGAATTACTGATTAAATTTTCGGTTTCCATGGCGAAGCCGCAAAGAAGCTGGCCTTTTTTCTTATGGTCCCCTAAATATTGTAAAATATCGTCTGTTCGTTCCAGCTCAAGGAAAAGCTGATCCTCCTTCTTCTTCATTTTCTGATCACTTACCTGCGCCGGGCGATAATCCGCCACCGCCGCAGCCTTGATGATAACATCCTGATGGCTACTGATGGCCGTAACTGCCTCAAACATTTCTCTGGCCGTAGTTACCTGAACTGCTTTTACAAAGGGCCATGGCTCAAGGCTGGTGGGGCCGGTTACCAAAGTAACCTCAGCTCCCCTCATACAGGCTCTGGCAGCCAACGCATACCCCATCTTTCCCGAGGAATGGTTGGTAATGTATCTCACCGGGTCTATGGCCTCCCTGGTAGGCCCTGCCGTAATCAGTATCCTTTTTCCCTGCAAGTCCTTTTTAAAGGCCAGCTCCTGAAGAATATGCTTAAGCAGCACCTCCGGCTCCGGCATTTTCCCCTGCCCCGTATCTCCGCAGGCCAGATATCCTGCTGTCGGTTCAATTAACCTGTATCCATATTCCTCTAATATCCGCATATTATTCCGTACAATGGGATTTTCAAACATCCGGGTATTCATGGTCGGTGAGACGAAAACCGGACACTGACAGGCCATTACCGTGGTGGACAGCATATCGTCTGCGATACCATGGGCCAGCTTACCAATGACATTGGCACTGGCCGGCGCAAGCATGACAAGCTCTGCCCGTTTGGCAATAGAAATATGCTCCACCTGAAACTGGAAATTGCGGTCAAAGGTATCCACCAGGCATCTATTCCCGGTCAGGGATTCAAAGGTAATGGGATGAATAAAGTTGGTAGCATTTTGTGTCATCAACACATGAACATCGGCCCCGAGCTTTTTTAAAGCACTGGCCAGAGATGCTGTTTTGTAGGCTGCAATACTGCCGCTTACTCCCAAAAGTATGGTTCTTCCCTTAAGCATCCTTTCCCTCCTTGCTCAGTCTTGTGCCTGCTGCAGAATAAAGATATTCGCAGTATAACGGCTGAAAATCAAATCGTATGGACTATTATAGCATAGAAGTTTCCCTCACGCTATCCCGAATATTGATGAAAATACTCCACCTTTTTTTCGGCTTCTGTTTCGGACAGATAGACATAATTAAACTCCCGAATGGTTTCCCAGCCCTTTACACGAAAGCCGGACAATCCCTGCCTATTCCGTTTTACTGCTTCATAAGCAAAGGTTATTCCCAAATCCTTTTCGACCAACTCCAGCATAATCCCGAAATTACTTATGGAGGACAGGCGATCAAAGCTGTCCAGAGAAAAATTATCCTTTTCCAAAAGTTGCTCAAGAATTTTTCTGGTTCCACTCCCCTGCTCCCGTACAAACAGAGAGCAGGAAAGAATTTCCTCCACCTCCACCTGCCGATCTGCCAGTACAGAGCTTGCCGAGCAGATTCCCTGAAAGGCTTCTCTTCGGTAAAGTCTGCTTCCATAGTTTTCCCGGTTAAAATACCCTTCAATCAGTGCAAAATCCAATCTTCCCCGTTCTACCTTCTCCAATATGGTTTCTGTATTATCTATTTCTATCTGTATCTGGTGCTGTGCATTTTCTAAAAAATGGGATATATGCTTTCCCAGAACAAATTCCCCTATGGTTTTCGTTGCTCCAATGGCCAGCTCTATCTTTTCCTTCTTCTCTAAAGACCTCCACAGCTCCTTTTCCTGATAGCTCATTATCCTGGCCGTTTTCTCCAAAAGGACTGCTTTGGAGGTTTTTCTCAGCCTTCTTCCCTCATAGGAAAACAAAGAGCAACCATAATACTTCTCCAGCCATTGAATTTGTTGGGTCACTGCCGGCTGTGTGATGTGTAAAAGCTCCGCCGTCTGCCGGTAATTCATGGTTTCGCAAAGGGTCAGGAAGGTTTTGATACGGTAATCCAGCATAAATAATCCCTTTCCTCTCTAATCCTTTCTATTGATAATATTTACTTATCGCTTCATCATTATTTATCATTTTATTTTATCTCTTTTTTATGGCATAATCAAGCCGTATCAGAAAAGCAATAATCGGTTTCAGAATTAACCGATTAATCAGTTTTTAAAATCAGTTTTTAAGCAAATACTGTAACTATTCAGAACCCCATTCGCAAAATCGCTGCTTGGCAGCTTTCCTTTTGCTCATGTGGTTACTTCGCCATATAAATTTACCATTCTGTTTGAATGTAATATTTAGTATAAAGGAGGAATCATCATGTTAACTACTTTTCAAAAAATAATTCCCGGCTTTCTGCTTGCCATTTTTTTGGCCATAGCTGCAATAACCATTGAAAATCTGCTTCCCATCCATCTTATAGGAGCATCCGTCATCGCCCTTTTTCTGGGCATACTGATTAATCATTTTTTTCCTCTTTCCCAAAAGGTCCGACCCGGCCTTACCTTTACTTCCAAAAAAATCCTGAAGCTGGCCATCATTCTTCTTGGTGCATCTTTAGAACTTGGCACCATTTTACGAGTAGGCCGTCTGTCTTTAACGGTTATGCTGTTCACCCTGCTGACCTGCTTTGGTGGCGGATATTTTATCGGAAGGGCACTGGGACTGAACTGGAAGCTGTCCAATCTGATTTCTGCCGGAACCGGTATCTGCGGCGGCTCTGCCATTGCCGCCATTGCTCCTGCCATTGATGCCACCGATAACGATATTGCCTATGCCATGTCTGCTACCTTTCTCTTTGATATGGCAATGATCCTTCTTTTCCCCTTCATGGGAAGAGCCATGGGATTAAGTGATATGGCTTACGGGCTTTGGTCCGGTACTGCCATCAATGATACCTCCAGCGTAGTGGCTGCAGGATATGCTTTTTCTGAAGTCGCCGGAGATTTTGCCACTATGGTGAAGCTGACCAGAACCTTAAGTATCATTCCGGCGGTCATTATTTTTGCCCTGATTGAGGTGAATTTGAAGAAAAAAGCTGCTCTGACCCAGGGTAAAGATTCTGCTCATCGTTCCCCTATTCCCTTTCTGTCCCTTTTTCCCTGGTTTATTCTGGGCTTCTTGCTGCTTGCCCTGATCAACAGCTTTGGTCTGATCCCTGTTCAGGCCTCTCAACTTACCAAAACTGCCAGTAAGTTCTTTATGGTTGCCTCTCTGGCTGCCATCGGTCTAGGCACCGGTCTGGGAGAAATGCGTAAATCCGGTGTGCGGCCGATGATTCATGGCTTTATCATCTCTGCACTGGTAGTAATTGTAGCCATACTGGTGGAATGGTGCATGGGTCTGGTCTGATTGACAGAAAGCCATAAAGGGAACCTTCCCTGTTTTAATCACACATCTTTTCCTTTTGCATACCATAGAGTAACTGACCTTTCAGGAGTTTTCCATGCAAGAGAAACTTTATGATTATGCCGTCATCGGCGGAGATATGCGGCAGGTATACCTGACAGAAGAGCTGGCAGACCCATCTCGCAGAATCTGCTATTATGCCCTTTCTGCCTCCCCCAAGGAAGGACATTGTTCTCCCACAGCTTACCTCACGAATGCTGCCACACTGCAGGAGGCCTGCAATGTGTCCTCTCAGCTTATTTGTCCCATTCCTCTCTCCACAGACGGCACACATCTCAATCAAAGGGTACTGACTGATGGACTTACCCTCCAGCAGCTTCTTGACGAGCTTCATGCAGGTCAGCTTTTTTTTGCCGGAGCTATTCCCCCTGCCTTTAGGGATGAGGCAGAAAAGAAGGGGGTGAAGGTTTATGATCTGATGGAGGTTCCCTCCCTCTCTTACTTTAATACCCTGGCAACCGCCGAAGGTGCAATCTGTGAGGCCATCTCCATGAGCCCTATAAACCTGCATAAAAGCCGCTGTCTTATACTGGGCTACGGAAAGTGCGGCAGTACCCTTGCCCATTATCTAAAGGGAATGTCCTGCTATCTGGATATTATTACCAGAGACCCTCTGGAGCAGTCACAGGCCGCATTAACAGCAGTCCATGTAGATGGGATAGAGGCTTTGGAAAATCGGGTTATGGACTATGATTTCATTTTCAACACCATTCCCGCCCTTGTGCTGACTGCCCCACTTCTGAAAAAAATGAAGCCACAGGTTACTATCATTGACATTGCTTCTGCTCCCGGCGGTGTGGATTTTGCTGCTGCCAGTGAGCTGAACCTGTGTGCCCGATTAGCCCCAGGTCTTCCGGGAAAATATGCGCCTGCCTCTTCTGCCCGTGCAATCAAAGAAACTATTGAAATTATGCTAAAGGAGTAATGCGAATGTCTCTAACAGGAAAGCGTATCGGTATAGCCTTTACAGGCTCTTTTTGCACTTATGAAAAAGGGTTTCATGAACTGGAAAAACTGTCAGATGAGGGAGCCATTATTCAGCCTATTTTCTCCACTATAGCTGCCAGCAGCAACAATCGCTTTGGGAAAGCAGAGGACTTTTTAAACAGGGCGAAAGAAATTACCGGACAGACACCCATCCATACCATTGAAGGAGCAGAACCTATAGGGCCTAAAAAGCTTTTGGATATTCTGGTTATTCTGCCCTGCACCGGCAATACTCTTGCCAAACTTGCCAATGGAATTACAGACAGTCCCGTACTGATGGCCGCCAAGGCGCATCTTCGCAATAATCGCCCTTTATTGATTTCTCTTTCCACCAATGACGCATTGGGCATGAATATGAAAAACATCGGTCTATTGATGAATGCCAAAAATATTTATTTCATTCCCTTTGGTCAGGATGATCCGGAGGGCAAACCAAATTCTTTGATTTCCTCTACCGGACTTCTTATTCCCTCTTTGGAAGCGGCTTTGGAGGGCCGCCAGCTACAGCCTGTACTCTGTAAGGAATAGGAATACCGGGAAAGATGCTGAGTTAAGCTCCCCTCTTTCCCTTTCAGACTATGCGTACTGCTAATGCAGTAAAATGGAGGTAAATATGTGTGGAATTGCCGGTTTCTATCACCCTTACGGGGACTATACCACAGAGATGCAAAGATGGAAGGATATTCTGTCTGATATGAATCGGGTACTAAAGCACCGGGGGCCGGATGACGAGGGGACTTTTTTAAGTCCTCTCTGCGGTCTTGCTCATGTACGCTTAAAAATTATTGATCTGCTGACCGGGCACCAGCCTATGATCAAAAAGGAGCCGGGGCGGGAATGTGCCATTATCTTCAATGGGGAAATCTACAACATGAAGGAACTGAAAGAGGAACTCCTGACTGAAGGGACAGATTTTTCCACTGCCAGTGATACGGAAGTAATTTTGGCCGGCTATATGCGTCATGGCACAAATTATGTGGAAAAGCTGAACGGTATCTTCGCCATTGCCTTATGGGATTCTGCCAGTGGAGAAATCCATCTTTTCCGTGACAGACTGGGAGTAAAACCATTGTTCTATATCCTCCGGGAGGACACCCTGGTCTTTTCCTCAGAATTAAAGGGGCTATTTACTTACCCTGGAGTTGAGCCCATACTGGATCAGAATGGACTATGTGAAATTTTTGCTCTGGGACCTGCCAAAAGCTATGGAAAAGGGGTATTTAAGAATGTTCAGGAGCTTCTCCCCGGCCATTCCCTCTCTTATGGCCCAGGTGGCCTGAAAACCCGGGCCTACTGGAGGTTGGAAAGCTGTCCTCATGAGGATTCCTTCCCGGAAACGGTGGAGAAAACCGCCTGGCTTTTGGAAGATGCCGTTACGAAGCAGATGCTTTCCGATATCCCCATCAGTACCTTTCTTTCCGGTGGTGTAGACAGCAGTCTGATTACGGCAATCTGTGCCAATAAGCTAAAAAAAGAAGGAAAACTCTTAAATACCTTCTCCTTTGACTTCATAAACAATCATCAATATTTTCAGGCTAATTCCTTCCAGCCCAGTGAAGACCGCCCCTATGTGGAGCAGATGGTAGCTTTTTCCCATACCAACCATCTGTTTTTAGAGTGCAGTAACGAGCAGCAGCTAAACTATTTATATAAAGCGGTAGAGGCAAGGGATCTGCCCTGCATGGCAGATGTGGAATCCTCCATGCTGTACTTTTGTGAGCAGGTAAAGCAGTATAATACCGTAACTCTTACAGGAGAATGCGCAGATGAGATTTTCGGGGGCTATCCCTGGTTTCACAGTGAAAAGGCTTTTCAAACAGCAGCCTTTCCCTGGTCTGTAGACATGGACTTTCGAAGCGCTCTTCTGACACAGGATCTCCAGGCAAGTCTTCCTTTGGAAGAGTATGCCCACGCTGCCTATGAAAAAACTATTAGAGAAACTCCCCTTCTGCCCGGAGAATCTCCCACAGAAAAACGCAGACGGGAAATTGCCTGGCTGAATCTGCGCTGGTTCATGGTCACGCTGTTGGACAGAATGGACAGAACCAGTATGTACAATGGTCTGGAGGCCAGAGTTCCCTTTGCGGATCACCGCATTGTGGAATATGTCTTTAATGTTCCCTGGGAAATGAAATGCCCTAATGGAATCGTGAAAGGTTTGCTGCGCCATGCCGGTGAAAAACACCTGCCAAAAGACATTCTATGGCGGCGAAAAAGTCCCTATCCCAAGACCTATGACCCTGCCTATGAGACGCTTCTTGGCAGTCGCTTAAGAGAGGTTATTGCCACTCCCAATGCTCCCATCCGCACTCTTCTGGATACCCAAAAGGTTCATGCCTTTCTGGACAGTCCTTCCGATTATGGCAGGCCATGGTACGGACAATTGATGGCAGGCCCACAGATGATTGCCTATCTGCTTCAGATCAACTATTGGCTGGAAAAATACAGGATTCGACTGGTATAAAACGATAAAGGTTCCCTAAAGGAATGGTTATTACCCATTTCTCTCAGGGAACCCCTGTTTTGCTTTAATATTTCGCAGACGTCATCCCGTCGTCAGCTTTACTTTTCAGCATTTCTGTGATATGTTTTTACTATTTATACTATCTCTTAATTGCTCTCTATATCCGGCAAAGGATTCTGAATCATATATTGCTGTTAGGTTATTCTTTTTGTATTCTGATAACCATTCTGGTTCTTCTTTTTTCAGGTTATCTTTTTTCTTTTTGTGAAAATTTTCAGTCGGTTAATACCAATTTTTAATTCTTTTAAGGCACTCTTTTTCTAAGCGGTTTTCTGCTCCCTTTTATCCATCGAATCGTTCCATCCGGATTGCTATCATAGGAGAATACGTTAATATATCTTCCGGGATTGTTGGCATTCCGGCTGCTGATCAGAACATCGCCGTTGGGAAGCTCTTCCATTTTTGCTTCATCCGCTTTATTATTGTTATCTGTCTTTTCGATAACTGAGGTTCCTCCCAGGACATCCCATGTAATCCCAAAGTCATCCGAGTAAAGAACATAATTTATATTGTTAATGGTATTCCCGTTACAGGCAAGTATCGCTGAATAAATTCGATAATGGGTACCTACCTTAACATATCTGGATTGCATAATCCTTCCCGAGGTAAGGCTTCCAGCTGCTTCTCATACTCAGAGCATTTGGCAGCGGTAGCCTCCAGGTGAATGGTGCCGTCTTTATGTACGGGCAGCAGGATTTCCAGCTGCTTTTTCAAAGTG
>SFDP01000003.1 GCA_004558185.1 Lachnospiraceae bacterium
GAAAATCGGTGTGCAGTCCAGAGGAATGGGCAGATACCAATAAAAGTGTAGTCTGCTTTTTCCTCTGTCCTGACGCCGATTGTTCACGAAATAATTTATATACTTGTTCACGTAATCATATATAGTTTTGTATGTTAGATACCACTGGAGAAGAGAAAAAACGAAGGAATTTTTTGTGGATGATGAAAGGTTAGATACACTTATGGAGACTAATTTTGATTATTTGCTGGAAAAGAAAGAATACGCTGATTTCGCAGCACAGGCAGTAGAAGCCGAGAGAAGTATTGCAATTTCTCCGGCAACCTGTGCGATATTATCAAGACGTGCTTTGGAATTGGCTGTGCGTTTTGTTTTTTCGTATGATGCTGATTTGTCACTACCTTATCGAGATAATGTATCAAGTCTTATTCATGAGCCCACATTCAGAAACATTATTGAGCCAAGATTATTTCCAATGCTGAAATATACGATTCATCTTGGCAATGTAGCTGTTCATACGAATAACAATATTAAAAGAGATGAAGCAATTATTGCACTTCGTGATTTGTTTGAATTCTGTGATTGGATAGATTATTCTTATTCCGCTGAATATTCAGAGAAGACTTATGATGTGTCGCTTCTTGCAAGTGGTGATGAAAAGCGTATTAAGGCTGAAGAATTAAAGCAGTTATATGAAAACTTAAGCAGTAAGGACAAAAAACTTGAAAGTATCCTGAAAGAGAATGAAGAACTGCGTAAGCAGATGGCTAGTCAGCGAAGCCACAATGTACAGACTCGTGAGTTCCATATTGACAAGATAAGTGAAGCTCAGACTCGTAAGAAATATATTGATGTTGCGCTCAAAGAAGCAGGCTGGATTATCGGTAATAATGTTACAGAAGAAGAACCGGTTACGGGAATGCCCAATGCTACCGGTACTGGCTATGTGGATTATGTTCTTTGGGGAAAAGATAATCTTCCATTGGCAGTAGTTGAGGCAAAGAAAGCTTCTGTGGATACAATGGTAGGAAGTCAGCAGGCAAAGCTTTATGCTGATTGTCTGCAAAATAAATATGGGAGAAGACCACTCATTTTTACAACAAATGGCTTCGAATTTTTCTATACCAATGATTTTATGGGATATCCCAGACGTGAAGTATCTGGATTTTTTACGCAAGAAGAATTACAGCTTGAGATGGATGGTCGTAAGCAACGTATTCCTTTAGAAAATATTAAAATAAGTGATGAGATTACCAATAGACCCTATCAGAAGGAAGCAGTAACTGCATTTTGTGATGCCATTATGCATAAGCATCGCAAAATGCTTATCGTTCAGGCAACCGGTTCTGGTAAGACCAGGGTAAGTATCAGCATTGTAGATGTTCTTAGACGTCACAATTATGTGAAGAATATACTATTCTTGGCCGATAGAACCGCTCTTGTTAAGCAAGCAAAGAATAATTATACGAGTCTGCTCCCGGACTTATCATGTTGTAATCTGCTTGATAGTAAAGATGACCCGGAATCATGTAGGATGATTTTTTCTACATATCCGACAATGATGAATGCTATAGATGAAAAGAAAAATAAGTATGGGGATAGACTGTTCAGCCCTGGTCACTTCCAGCTCATAATCTGCGATGAGGTACATAGAAGTATCTATAAAAAGTATCAAGAAATCTTTGAGTATTTCGATGCCATGCTGCTAGGCCTGACGGCAACTCCTAAGAATGAAATCGATAAGAATACATATAGTGTTTTTGATCTTGAGCGTGGTGTACCAACCTTTGCCTATGAATTAGAAAAGGCCGTAGAGGAAGGTTATTTGGTTAATTATTCTACTCTGGAATATAAGACCCAAATCATGGAAGATGGAATTCATTATGATGATCTGTCTGAAGACGAAAAAGAAGAATATGAAAAGACCTTTGAAAATGATGATATGGTAGCAGATGATATATCAAGCGCTGCAATTAATTCATGGCTTTTTAATGCAGATACCATTGATAAAGTTCTCAAAGAGCTTGTGGAGAAAGGCCTTAAAATTGAGGGTGGAGATAAGCTTGGTAAAACCATAATATTTGCCAGAAACAGTCTTCATGCACAAGCCATTGTTGAAAGATTTAATAAGCTGTTCCCCGAGTATGGTGGAGATTTTATTAAGCAGATTGATTACAGGATAAAACACTGTGATTCACTTATTGATGAATTTAGTATCAGAGATAAGATGCCGCAGATAGCAGTATCTGTCGATATGCTTGATACGGGTATAGATATACCGGAAATCTTAAATCTCGTATTCTTCAAAAAAGTGCGTAGTTATGCCAAGTTCTGGCAAATGATAGGTCGAGGAACAAGGCTTTGTCCTAATCTTCTCGGTGAGGGGATAGATAAACAGCGTTTTCTCATCTTTGATTTCTGCAATAACTTTGAATATTTCAGAGTTAATAAGAACGGTGCCCAGAATGGTATTGCGGAATCACTCAGCGAGAAAATTTACAACACAAAAGTACAGATTGTCAGAGAGCTTCAAGCACCCTCATATACATCAGATGAGTCTTATGTGGCTTATCGGGCTGATTTGATTGAGCAGCTGCATGGAGCGGTAGTTGAACTGAACGATGATAGCTTTTTAGTAAAGAGACACCTGCGTTATGTAGAAACATTTAGAGCACTTTCAAGCTGGAATTCTCTGGAAACAATGGAGATTTCCGAGATTAAAGAGCATATTGCACCTCTGATCAAGCCTAAGGAAGAAGATGAGCTGGCCCGAAGATTCGATTATCTTGTTTATAGCATTGACCTTGGCCTGCTCCAAAGCAAGAGTGTGCAGACACCGGTAAACATTGTAATTCAAACTGCACAACAGCTATCCGGCAAGTATTCAATTCCACAGGTAGAAAAAAAGAAGGATATTATTGAAAAAGTCCAGACCACTGAGTTCTGGGAAAGTGCTACTATTATTGAACTTGAAACTGTTCGTCATGCTTTAAGAGGACTGCTTCAGTACTTGGATAAGATTCGTACAAAGATATATTACACAAACTTTACCGATACGATTATTGATTCCACAGAAGGTGAGCCAATATATGGGGGTACAGACCTTAAAAACTATCGCAAAAAGGTTGAGTTTTATCTTAAAGAGCATACCAACAGGATTTCTGTATATAAGTTGAGAAATAATAAGAAACTTTCAGAAGCAGATCTAAAAGAACTGGAGCATATACTATGGACGGAGCTCGGTTCTAAAGATGATTATGTCAAGGAATATGGTGATACACCCTTAGGTCACTTGGTTCGTCAGATTGTTGGAGTAGATAGAACTGCCGTAAATGAAGCATTTAGTGAATTCCTTACAGAAGAACGTCTTAACCTTAATCAGATGCGCTTTGTTAATCTGATAGTCGATTATATTGTTGCCAATGGTAATATTGATGACAATAAGGTGCTCATGGGTGAGCCTTTTAAATCGGTGGGAAGCATTACTTCGTTATTCAAAGATGATATGGGTACTGCAAAACAGATTATGGATATTATTGCCCAAATTAAGCGTAATTCTGAGGAAATTGCTTAAATGGAATATTGTTCTTTTAGTAAGTGTATAATAGGATATTTGCTTCTATTTTTGTCATGGAAAGTTATATGAACTTATAGTGATTTTTTAGCGTAAGCAGACGGTGATTAATTGACCAAAGCGTAAAAGTGTGCAATAATATAACTGGAGGTGGTTATGTGTTTAAAATAAACCCATATAGACCAGGTGCCGGATTAATGCCAACTTATCTTGCAGGTCGTGATGACGATATACAGAATGTAGAAGAAATGTTTAATGCTTTAATCTCGAATATTCCGACCCCATCAATTGTATTTAGTGGATTACGTGGTGTTGGCAAGACTGTTCTTATTAATAAATTACAAAATATAGCTGAAGAAAAAGAAATATTTTGTAAACATATTGAAGTGGAAGAAAGAAATGATTTTATTCCACAAATTGCTGCCTGTTCTCAAGCATTTTTAAGAAAAGTCAGCACAAAAGAGAAATTTAAACATTTAATTCAAAAACCACTAGATGCCATAAAATCTTTAGTTGTTTCCTTTGATCCAAATGGCAACATTTTTTCTTTATCTGTACAAGAAAGAGAATTATATCAATCAAATAGCTTAACTCAAAGTTTAACGGAAGTATTCGTAACGATTGGAGAAACAGCATATAAAACAGAAACACCAATATGTTTTTTTGTTGATGAAATTCAATATATGAAACAGAGTGAATTGGGAGCGTTGATAGCAGCATTGCACCGTACTAATCAGTTAGGATACCCTATTATGATTATAGGAGCCGGTTTGCCTAAAATATATAAGATGTTATCGGAAGAAAAATCATATTCTGAAAGACTGTTTATCTATAGAGTAATAGACTCTTTAACCGATGAACAATCTCGTAAAGCAATAGAAGAACCTGCAAAAAAATTCAACGTGACATATACAGACGAAGCAATAGGTGAAATCATTAAGATAACCAAGGGATACCCATTTTTTATACAACAGATGTGTCAGATTGTTTATCAAAATACAGATGATAGAATAATTCAAGACTTTCACGTTAAAAACAGTATTGATGAATTCTTTAAACTGTTAGATACTGGATTTTTTAAAGTCAGATATGAAAGATGTGCAGAAAGTGATAGAAAATTCATTTTTGCAATGGTAAAATGTGGAGAATTACCTTGTACTATTTCAAATGTCGCAAAAAATCTTCACAAAAATATCAGTTCAATATCTACCACCAGAGCACAATTAATCAGTAAGGGAATTATATATCCAATCAGATATAAAGAATTGGATTTTACTGTACCGGAATTTGCAGGATACATTCAACGATTGGATGAATATAAACAATGGTGTGAAGAAGCGAATTAGAAAGTGGTTTAGGATGGAGAAAAAAATGACCGATTTATTAATTGTAGTGGATATGCAGAATGACTTTATTGATGAGGCTCTGGGTACACCGGAGGCTGCCGGGATTGTACAGAGGGCGGTAGAAAAGATCAAGGATTTTGAAGGAACAATCATTGCTACGCTGGATACCCATGGGGAGGATTATCTGGATACTCAGGAAGGAAGGTATCTGCCTGTTTCCCACTGTATTCGAAATACCAGGGGATGGGAGTTGAATGAGCAGGTAAAAAAAGCCTTGGAAAAGAAAGGCTACAGGACAGTAACCAAGCCTACCTTTGGCTCCCTGGAGCTGATTGAGCTGATTAAGAGAGAATTTGACGTGTCCGGGCTGCAGATTCAACTCATTGGATTATGCACTGATATATGTGTGGTTTCCAATGCACTGCTGTTAAAGGCCAGCTTCCCGGAGGCGAAGATCAGCGTGGATTCCTCCTGCTGTGCGGGAGTGACGCAGGAGAAGCACGAGGCAGCGCTGATGACCATGGAATCCTGCCAGATCGAAATTGTATAGAAGCTATTTTGATCATTATGCTGAGAGTGTATGCTCAATGCGATAAAATACAGACGACAGACTAAAGACAGAGCGATGAAAGCCCCGGAGAGCATTTTCCTTTCTCCGGGGCTTTCTGCGGGTCTGAGCTTAGACCAGACGTCATATCAATGTATCCTTATGTCTGTTTTTCTGAAATTATTCAGCCGCAGACTGTAAGCCTTCCTGCTGCAAGCGTTTCTTTGCGGTAGACAGCATCAGCTTGATACGATTCAACTGATTAACCTCACTGGCGCCCGGATCGTAATCAATGGCTACGATATTGGAATCCGGGTAGCGGTGGCGGAGCTCCTTGATTACTCCCTTGCCTACCACATGGTTAGGGAGGCAGCCGAAGGGCTGGGCACAGACGATATTAGGTGCACCGCTGTGGATCAGCTCGATCATTTCTCCGGTCAAAAACCAGCCCTCACCGGTCTGATTACCGATGGATACGATAGGCGAAGCATATTCGGCCAGCGTATAAATTGAACAGGGAGGATCAAAATGCTTGCTCTTTTTTAAGGCTTTGGCTGCAGGGGAGCGCATAAACTCCAGAGCCTTAATTCCCAGGCGGGCATTTCTGGCCGATTTTTTACTGGTTCCCAAATGCTCAGCCTTATAAATCTGATTATAAAAGCAGTAGAGCATGAAATCCAGCAGATCCGGCATAACTGCCTGGGCACCTTCCCGCTCCAGAAGTCCTACCAGATTGTTGTTGGCGGCAGGAGAAAATTTTACCAGAATCTCACCTACAATTCCTACCCGGGGCTTTTTCAAGTCTTCATCAATGGGCAGGGCATCAAATTCCTCTACGATCTTACGGCAGATGCGGGAAAATCGGGCGAAGCTGTAGCTCTTACCGGAAACAAAATCCTGACAGACCTTCTTCCATTTTTCATGGAGAGCATCTGCCGAGCCGGGGGTCAGCTCATAGGGGCGCATCCGATAGAGGCAGCGCATAAACAGGTCACCGAAGATGGCTCCATATACGGCTCTTAAAATCAATCCCTTGGTCAGCTTAAAGCCGGGATTGGTCTCAATCCCTCCCAGATTCAGGGAAATTACCGGAATCTGTGGCATACCCGCTTTTTCCAGGGCGCGGCGGATAAAACCAATATAGTTGGTGGCCCGACATCCCCCTCCGGTCTGACTGATAATCAATGCAGTTTTGTTTAAATCATATTTTCCGCTATGGAGGGCATCCATTAATTGTCCCACCACCAGAAGAGAAGGGTAGCAGGCATCGTTATTCACATATTTCAGCCCCATATCCAGAGATTGCCGGTTATCATTATTCAACACCTCAAAATGGTAGCCGCAGGCATTGAAGGCAGGTTCCAGAATATCAAAATGAATAGGAGACATCTGGGGACAAAGAATGGTATATTCCTTACGCATTTCTTCGGTAAATACCACTCTGTTGATGGCGGAAGAAGTTAGCTCCCGTTTTTGGTTCGCTTTTTTCTTTGCTTCAATGGCAGACAAAAGTGAACGAATACGGATTCTGGCGGCCCCCAGATTATTTACCTCATCGATTTTCAGGCAGGTATAAATTTTTTCCGAACCGGAAAGAATATCGTTTACCTGATCGGTGGTTACGGCATCCAAACCGCAGCCAAAGGAGTTAAGCTGAATCAAGTCCAAATCATCTCTGGTTTTCACATAGCTTGCCGCAGCATAGAGCCGGGAATGATACATCCACTGGTCGGAAACAATCAATGGCCGCTCCGGCTTAGCCAGGTGAGAAAGGGAGTCCTCGGTGAAAACGGCTACGTCATAGGAGGTGATCAGCTCCGGAATGCCGTGGTTAATTTCGGGATCAAGATGGTAAGGCCGTCCGGCAAGGACAATACCATGCTTGCCATTGAGCTGCATCCAGGCCAGAACCTCTTCTCCTTTTTGCTGGGTATCTTCACGCACCTGCTCCAGCTCCCGCCAGCCCGCAGTTACCGCATCCGCAATATCCTCCGGTGAAATCTCCGGAAATTCCTTTACCAATGCCTGAATAATGGTTTCCTTTGTGGCAAAGGACATAAAAGGGTTGCGGAAAATCACCTTACCCTGACCGATTTCCTCTACGTTATTTTTTATATTTTCGGAATAAGAGGTTACAATAGGGCAATTATAATGATTGTTGGCTTCTTTAAATTCGTTTCGCTCATAAAAAATGGCAGGATAGAAAATAAAATCCACATTTTGCTTAATCAGCCAGCTAATGTGTCCATGAACCAGCTTGGCCGGGTAGCATTCCGATTCACTGGGGATGGATTCGATTCCCAGCTCATAAATCTGATGGGTAGAACTGGGGGACAGTACCACCTGATAGCCCAGTCGGGTAAAAAAGGTAAACCAGAAAGGGTAGTTTTCGTAAAAATTCAGTATCCGGGGAATTCCCACGGTTCCCCGCCTGGCTTCGTTTGCCGGCAGGGGCTCGTAGGAAAAAAGCCTTTTCAGCTTATACTCAAAGAGATTGGGCACCTGATTGCTGCTTTTTTGTTTTCCCAGCCCCTTCTCACATCGATTACCGGAAATGTATTGACGACCGCCGGTAAACCGATTGACCGTAAGACGACAGTTATTGGTACAGCCTTTACATTTTGCCATACTGGTTTCGTATTCCAAATCCAGAATCTGCTGTAGGGAAAGCATGGTGGTCTGTTCTGTACCGGTGTAGTTTTCCCGGGCAATTAAGGCTGCCCCAAAGGCTCCCATAATCCCGGCAATATCGGGGCGGATAGCCTCACAGCCGGCAATTTTTTCAAAGCTGCGTAGAACAGCATCGTTATAAAAGGTTCCTCCCTGAACTACGATATGCTGACCCAAATCTGAGGCATCAGATACCTTAATAACCTTAAACAGAGCATTCTTGATTACGGAATAAGCCAATCCGGCAGAAATATCTGCTACAGAGGCACCTTCCTTCTGCGCCTGCTTCACATTGGAATTCATGAAAACGGTACAGCGGGTACCTAAATCGATGGGATGGGCTGCAAAAAGAGCCTCTGTGGCAAAGTCCTGAACACTTAAATTCAGGGATTTGGCAAAGGTTTCGATAAAGGAGCCGCAGCCGGAGGAGCAGGCCTCGTTAAGCTGTACACTGTCTACCGTCTTTTTCTTGATCTTAATACATTTCATATCCTGACCGCCGATATCCAGGATACAGTCTACGGAAGGGTCGAAAAAGGCAGCAGCATAGTAATGAGCCACCGTTTCCACTTCCCCGTCATCCAGCAGGAAAGCAGCCTTCATCAGAGCCTCTCCGTATCCGGTGGAACAGGAACGTACAATATGGGCATTCTCCGGCAGCTTATGGTAAATGTCTTCAATAGCCTCGATAGCCGTTTTTAACGGGCTTCCGTTATTATTGCTGTAGAAGGAATAGAGCAGGGAACCGTCTTCTCCTACCAGAGCAATCTTGGTGGTAGTTGAGCCTGCATCGATTCCCAGATAGCAGTTTCCTGAATAATGCTCCAGGGAAGCTGTTTTTACCTGGTGGCTGTCATGACGCTTACAGAATTCCCGGTATTCCGGTTCGTCCTTAAAAAGAGGATCAAGGCGATTTACCTCAAACCGGATTTCAATATCCTGAGAAAGCATATGTACAAGATCTTCCAGTGAAAAAACAGTTTCTTTGGCATTCAGGGCAGAGCCGATGGCAGCAAAAAGGTGGGAATTTTCCAGATCAATAATATGCTCGTCATCCAGCTCCAGGGTACGGATAAAGGCAGCCTTAAGCTGATCCAGAAAATGAAGGGGGCCTCCCAAAAAGGCCACATGACCTCTAATGGGTTTACCGCAGGCCAGACCGCTGATGGTCTGGTTTACCACTGCCTGGAAAATAGAGGCAGCCAAATCCTCTTTGGTGGCCCCGTCATTGATCAGGGGCTGAATATCCGTTTTGGCAAAAACACCACAGCGGGCAGCGATAGTATACAGGGATTGATAGCCTTTGGCATATTCATTCAGGCCTGAGGCGTCTGTCTGCAAAAGGGAGGCCATCTGGTCGATAAAGGAGCCGGTACCGCCGGCACAGATGCCGTTCATCCGCTGCTCCACATTTCCTCCTTCGAAATAGATGATCTTGGCATCCTCGCCACCCAGCTCGATAGCTACATCCGTTTTGGGCGCTAATTCCTGCAAAGCGGTGGATACGGCAATTACCTCCTGTTCAAAAGGGATGCCTAAAAGATTGGCCAGAGCCAGACCGCCTGAGCCGGTGATCACCGGATGAACCTGGAGGGAGCCTGCTTTTTCATGAGCCTGAATGATCAGCTCGGCCAGAGTCTCCTTAATGTTGGCAAAATGTCGCTTGTAATCAGCAAAAACAAGCTGCTTTTCGGCATCCAGAAGCGCCACCTTCACGGTAGTGGAGCCGATGTCGATTCCTAAAGTATAATGGTTATTTATCATATACAATTACCTTTCATTCCTTTGTAAATCTTTGGGGAAATCAGCCCCTGTGGATAACAGAAGTAGTAATAGTGCCAATGCAACGTAGTAATACGAACTATTATCAACTCGTACTATTATAGTCCCTGAGGAAAGGAAAGGCAACGCAAAAAAGGACAAAAAATGGAGAAAATAATTTAAACTTTCTAAACATTTTATTATATTTTACCTTTTCAAAAGTGGAACATTTACTTTTATACCTACCTTTGCTAAAATAAAAACACTTGCACATCTGCAGGGCAGAAAAAGACGAGATGGAACGAAATGGAGGATGTCATGAAACCGAGTTTTTTAGATAGAATGGAAAGAAGATTGGGGAAATATGCTATACATAATCTTTCCCTGTATTTGATTATCTGCTATGCCTTTGGGTATATTATTCAAATAGTAAATCCCAATTTTTTCTATTATCTGACACTGGAGCCCTTTTATATTTTGAAGGGTCAGATCTGGAGGCTGATTACCTGGATACTGGTACCCCCCTCCAACAGTTATATTTTTTTCGTGCTGATCATGCTTTATTTTTATTACACTATAGGGAATAATATGGAAAGAGTGTGGGGAACCTTTCGCTACAATGTATACCTGTTTTCCGGTATGCTGTTTACCATTTTGGGAGCTTTTTTAACCTATGCCATTTATTTTTTCGGCTATGGGACAACGGCATTGATTGGAGGCAGTGTCAGCACATACTATATAAATATGTCGATTTTTCTGGCCTATGCAGCTACCTTTCCACAGATGCAGGTAGTCATGCTGCTGTTGTTTATTCCGGTACCAATCCGGGTAAAGTGGTTAGGGATCATTTATGGTGTAATGCTGGTATTCGAAGCACTCAGGGGCAATATGGTCAGCAGAATTATGATTTTGGCCTCCCTTTTGAATTTTATTCTGTTTTTTATCGGCTCACGCAACCGGATGTATGCCTCTCCCAAGGAGATTCATCGACGGCAGGCTTATCGACAGCAGGTAAAAAAAATGCAGCCCATTACCAAGCATAAATGTGCCATTTGCGGAAGAACGGATGAATCCAACCCGGAACTGGAATTTCGTTTCTGTTCCAAATGTAACGGGAATTATGAATACTGTCAGGATCATCTGTTTACTCATGAGCATATTCGCTAAATCAAGATAGAACTCTGCCGGCTGTAAGTAGAAAAGAAAAAGTAACTGCTTGGCAGGCGCAGATTTAATAGATCAGATAAGGAATGGAAGGAAAAGATGAATCAGGAAATGCAGTTTGCCAAAGCCCTAGAGGATATCCGGGGGTTGGCCAGAGAACAGGGGAATACCGTTAGCAGAAAGCAGGTGGAGGAGACCTTTGGAGCCATCGAAATTCAAGGAACGCAGCTTGAGCCGGTATACGAATATCTCCACAGCAAGAACATCGGTATTGATCAGCCGGTGAATATTGAGCAGGTATTGAGCCCCGATGACCGGGATTATCTTAGCCGGTATATCCAGTCCCTGACCCGGCTGCCTGCTTTGAGTGAAGGGCAGAGAAGAGCCTTTTTAATGGCTGCAATGGCTGGAGAAGAGGAGGGAAAGGAGAGGATTCTCCAATTCTTCCTGCCCAGGGTTGTGGATATTGCCAAGTTGTACAGCGGTCAGGGAATGCTTCTGGAGGATCTGATCGGAGAAGGAAATGTGGCTCTTGCCCTGGGCGTGGAGATGCTGGGCTGTGCAGAGGAACCGGAGGAAGCAGAGGGAATGCTGGCCAAAATGATTATGGATGCCATGGAAGAAGCGATTGGAAATGACCTTCAGGCAAGACAGGCAGATAGAGAGCTTGCAGAGAAGGTGAATCATGTCTGGGAGCAGGCAAAGGAACTGGCAGAGAGCCTTCAGCGTAAGGTGACGGTAAGGGAGCTGGCAGAGGAGGCAGGCTTCAGTGAGGAAGCCATTCGGGAGGCTCTTCGATTAAGCGGAAATAAGATTGAGCACATTGCCAATGATGAGGAATAGACAGAAGGAAGATACGGATGGAAAATCAGGATTTCAAATATGTCTGCCAGGACATTACCAATTTATATATCGGAGCCAGACTCAGCTATCAGGAACTGATGGAGAAGGATGAGGTACCATTCAAGCTGAAGATGATTTTTTCCCGTTATATGCTTAAAGAGGTGGCAGGAGAAACCAGAATTGAAGACCATATCTTTTATCTGGAGGAAACCAGCCTTTCTTATCTGGCATACAAGCAGATGAAGGCCAGATTTACCTTGTCTGTCTGGCAGGAGAAAGAAGGAAGAAGGGCAGCCGGTTATCGGCGGCGGCCATATCCTATCTGGGAAATTTTAGGAAATAAAGAGCTGATGGAGAAGAAAGATCAGATTATTGTCGAGGAGCTCCATCTTACGAAGCTGGGGCTTATGAGGATCAGCGGCTAGAAGAAAAACAGAGACAGCGATCAAGAAGGGAGAAGGGAATGAGAAAAGTGGATGCTTATGAAATAATAGAGAAAAGAGAGATAGAGGAGCTTCGCAGTACAGCATACCTGTTAAGACATAAAAAAACCAACGCCAGAGTGATTTTAATGGAGAATGATGATGAAAATAAGGTATTTTACATCGGCTTTCGAACCACACCGGAAGAAAGCACAGGGGTTGCTCATATTTTGGAGCATTCTGTTCTTTGCGGCTCCAGGAATTTTCCGGTAAAGGATCCCTTTATTGAACTGGCTAAGGGTTCTCTGAACACCTTTTTAAATGCCATGACCTATCCGGATAAAACGGTTTATCCGGTGGCAAGCTGTAACGATAAGGATTTCCAAAATCTGATGCATATCTATCTGGATGCAGTTTTCTACCCGAACATTTATGCACATGACCTCACCTTTAAGCAGGAGGGCTGGCATTATGAAATGGAGGAGGAGAGCAGCCCGCTTATCATAAACGGAGTAGTATACAATGAGATGAAGGGAGCCTTTTCCTCGCCTGATGATGTGCTGGAGAGAGAAATCTTAAATTCTCTTTTTCCGGACAATGCTTATCGGGAAGAGTCCGGCGGAGATCCGGATCATATACCGGAGCTGACCTATGAGCACTTTATTCAGATTCATCAGACCTATTATCACCCTTCCAACAGCTATATCTATCTTTATGGGAATATGGATATGGCCCAAAAGCTGGAATTCCTGGATCAGGAATATTTATCGCATTATGAACCCCTGAAGGTGGATTCTGAAATTGCTCATCAGGCGCCTTTTGAGAAGCCGGTGGAGCTGATTAAGCAATATTCTCTGGGGGAGGGCGAAGAGCTTTCGGACAGTACCTATTTAAGCTATAATACAGCCTTTGAGACCAATCTTGACCCCATGCACTATCTGGCCTTCAAGATTCTGGATTATGCCCTTTGCTCCTCGCCGGCAGCTCCCCTGAAAAAGGCGCTTCTGGATGCGGGAATCGGAAAAGACGTTTATGGCTTTTACGACAGTGGAATAAAACAGCCTTATTTCAGTGTCATTGCCAAAAAGGCCAACAAGGAGCAGAAGGAAAAATTTGTTTCTCTGATTGAAGCTACCCTGAAGGAACTCTGTCGGGTGGGAATCAACAAGGATTCTTTGAAGGCGGCGTTGAATTACTATGAATTCAAATACCGGGAGGGGGATTTCGGTTCTTATCCCCCAGGGCTGATGTATGGCCTGCAGATTTTGGACAGTTGGCTTTACGATGACCATAAGCCCTTCATTCATGTTGCTGCCGGGGAAACCTTTGGGGCTTTAAGGGATAAGCTGGATACTGACTATTTCGAAGGGCTGGTGCTGAAATACCTGCTTGACAATCCTCACAAAACCATTCTTATGGTAGAGCCGGTAGTTAATCTGGCGGCAGAAAAGGAGGCAGCTCTCAAAGAGAGGCTTGAGGCATATAAGGCCTCATTGAGTAAAGAAGAGATCAGGCAGATCGTTAAACAGACTAAGGAACTGCATAAGTATCAGGAACAGGAGAATACTCCCGAAGAGCTTGCCTGTATTCCTCTTTTGAAGAGGGAAGATATTAAGAAGGAGGCAGAGCCTCTCCATAATTGTTTAAAAGCAATCGGTAATCGGCCAAGCCTTTATCATGATGTTTACACCAATGGAATCGGCTACTTCCGACTTCTTTTTAATGCCAAAGGAGTGCCGGCTCATAAGCTGACCTATCTGGGGATTTTAAAATATGTACTAGGCTATGTGGATACAGCCTCTCATTCCTATGGAGATCTCTATCATCAGATTTATATGGAAACCGGAGGGATTACTCCGGCCATTAATGTTTATCTGAATTCCAAGAATCTGGAGGATTATCGGGTAACCTTCGAGTGGAAGGTAAAGGCCTTTGAAACCAACCTTCCCAAGGCCGTTTCTCTATTGAAGGAAATCATCCTCGAATCCGTTTTCACGGATGAAAACCGCCTGTATGAGATTCTGGCAGAGCTGAAATCCAGAATGGAAGCAGATATGCTTCAGGCAGGTCATCGGGTTGCCGTGTCCAGAGCCACCTCCTATTTCAGCCTTTCAGGAGCCATTACGGAGCAGATTAACGGGCTGCCCCTTTATCGTATGGTAAGCGATCTGGAGAAAAATTTCCTGCAAAAAAAGGAGGAGCTTCAAACTCAACTGCGGGAAGTATGTGACCTTCTTTTTGCTGAAGGAAATCTGATGTATGACTATACCGGAAGTGAAGCGGGCTACGAAGAATTCAGCAAAGCGGTGGAGGGCTTTGTTCGGCAGTTGCCCAAGGGAATGGATAAAATAGAGAGCTTCAAGCTGGAAAAAGACAGGAAGCAGGAGGGCTTTATTACTGCCGGTCAGGTACAGTATGTGGCGAAGGCAGGCAACTTTGTGACGAAGGGACTCCCTTATACTGGGGCCTTAAGGGTACTTAAGGTGATCATGGGTTACGATTATCTGTGGAACCAGGTAAGAGTGAAGGGGGGAGCCTATGGCTGTATGTCCGGCTTTGCCAAAAACGGAGACAGCTATTTTGTTTCATATCGGGATCCCAATCTGGAAAAAACCCTTCAGGTATACCGGAATGCAGTGGATTATCTGAAAGAGTTTTCAGGTGAGGAAAGAACCATGACGCAATACATTATCGGAGCAGTCAGTGAGCTGGATATTCCGCTCACTCCTCAGGCAAAGGGACTTCGTTCCTTAAGTGCCTTTATGACGAATCAGAATGAACAGGATTTTCAACAGGAGAGAGATCAGCTTCTTGCAGTAACCGGAGAGGAGATTCGAGGACTTTCGGCTTATATTGAGGCTGTTTTAGCAGATGACTGTCTTTGCGTGGTAGGAACGGGAAACAAAATTAAAGAAAATGAGGAGCTGTTTAAGCATATAGAAAACCTGTTGTAAAAGCATTAGTGTAATAGACACATTAACCATTGGTGTCGGAGGGAGGTTCAATGAAGACAGAAATAACCAGAGGAATCAAAGTAATGCTGCTGTGTTTTTCAGCAGCCTGTCTGGCAGCCTGCGGCGGTGCCTCAAAAGGCGCTGACTCCTCCTCAGATATGGCCGCAGAAGCGGTGGCTTATGAGGAAGCGGCAGGGATAGCCCTCAATAACGGCGCAGCAGAAACCGGAATGGAAAGCATTCCGGTAGAGGAAGTGGCAGATGCTGCCAGAAAACTGATCCGTACCGTAGACTTGAATGTGGAAACAGAAAGCTACGATCAGTTAATGGCAGATCTGGAAACCAGAGTGGGACAGCTTGGCGGATATATTGAATTTAAAGAGGCCTATTATGGAAATCAGTACAGCAGCGGGAGCAGAAGCGCAAGTCTGCAGATCAGAATCCCTGCCAAAAGACTGGATGAATTTACCGATAAGGTAAAGGAAGCGGCCAACGTTACCCGGGAGAATGAATCCATAGAGGATGTTACTCTTACCTATGTGGACCTGGAAAGTCACAAAAAGATGCTGATTGCCCAGCAGGAGCGATTATTAGAGTTGTTGGAGCAGGCTCAAACGATTGAGGATATTATTACTTTGGAAGGCCGCCTCTCTGAAGTACGCTATCAGATTGAAAGTATGGAGACACAGCTTCGCACCTATGACAATCTGGTGGAATATGGTACCGTTAATCTGTACATACAGGAGGTTGAACGCTATACGCCTCAGCCGGAGAAGGGAGCCTGGGACAGGATCAGAACCGGCTTTTCTCAAAATCTTTATCTGGTAGGAAACGGAATCAAAAATTTTGCCATAGAGTTTGTGATCGCTCTGCCCATTTTGGCAGTTTGGGCAGTAGTCATTCTTCTTCTTCTTCTGGTTTTACGTCTGATCCTTAAATGGGAAAAAAAGAAGAATGAGGAAAGAGCAGCTAAACGCAGGGAAAGAGAGGGACGGCCACCCACATCCCCCATAAGCCGGAATAACCAGAGTAAATCTGAGGAGGCTGAACAGAACAGCTAAGGCTGCTCTGTTCATGAGGACTGGTGTGAAAATTAAAATTTTCACTTATTTATTTGAGCAGTATCGCAAGCAAGGCTTGCGATATACATGGGGATTAGAATAGAAAAAGGAAATGCAAGAAATTATGGAAAACAAGTTTAAATCGGGTTTTGTCACATTGATTGGACGGCCTAATGTGGGAAAGTCCACATTGATGAACTGCATAATCGGGCAGAAAATTGCCATTACCTCCCATAAGCCGCAGACCACCAGAAACCGGATTCAGACCGTCTATACGGATGAACGGGGGCAGATTGTCTTTTTGGACACACCGGGTATCCATAAGGCTAAAAATAAGCTGGGAAGTTATATGGTTCATGCGGCAAAGAGAACCATTGCAGAGGTAGACGTGATCCTCTGGCTGGTGGAGCCCAGTACCTTTATCGGTGCAGGAGAAAGGCATATTATTGAACAACTGAAGGCAGTGAAAACCCCCGTTATTTTGGTGATCAACAAGATTGATACGGTAAAAAGAGAGGAAATTCTGAGGTTTATTGATGCTTACCGCAGAGAATTGGATTTTGCGGAAATCGTTCCTGTGTCAGCGTTAAAAAAAGACAATGTGGATGTTTTGCTGGACTGCATCATGAAATATCTGCCGGAAGGAATTCCCTTTTATGATGAAGATACCGTTACCGATCAGCCCCAGCGTCAAATTGCCGCAGAGCTGGTGCGGGAGAAGATATTAAAATGTCTGGATGAGGAAATCCCCCATGGTGTAGCGGTGGCCATCGACAGCATGAAATGGAAGGGAAGAATCTGCCATATTGATGCAACCATCGTCTGTGAAAAAGACAGTCATAAGGGTATGATCATCGGTAAGCAGGGTAAGATGCTGAAGAAAATAGGCTCATTGGCCAGGCCGGAAATTGAGGATATGTTGGAATGTCAGGTGAATCTTCAGCTTTGGGTAAAGGTGAAGCGGGACTGGAGAGACAGTGATTTTTTACTGAAAAATTTTGGCTATAATCCGAAAGATAACGAATAGAAAATCAAAATAAGCAAACCCTAATCTCAGGAAGGGTGATATGATACTGATCATATGCAGCCGGATGAAACACAAACAGGACAAGATTGGGGGATATGCGGATGACTAAAGAAGCCGGCTGGAAACAGTTTATGACTACCGGGAAGGTGGAGGATTATCTACAGTTTAAGGCAATAAAAGAGGATACAGGCAGCAAAAAAGATACCAAGGGAGAGAATTCTCATGCAGGATTTGATCAAAGTAACAGGGATTGTTTTAAGTAGTACCCCCGCAGGAGAATACGACCGGCGTCTGGTACTGCTGACCAAAGAAAGAGGCAAGGTGACGGCCTTTGCCAAGGGAGCCAGGAGGCAGAATTCCAAACTGGTGGCAGCTACCGGCCTCTTTGCTTTCGGAATGTTTACTCTCTATCCCACAAGAAGCGCCTATACTTTGACGGATGCGCAGATTTCGCAATATTTTGAAGAACTTCGGGTGGACTTCGAGGGAGCCTATTACGGAATGTATTTTTTAGAATTATGCGATTATTACGGAAGAGAGAATAACGATGAAAAGGAGCTGCTGAAGCTGCTATATCAGTCGCTAAGGGCTTTGACGGTGAAAAGTCTGCCGCATAAGCTGGTCAGGGTAGTTTTTGAGATGAAGGCCATGGTGGTTAACGGGGAGTTTCCGGGGATGCCGAGGGAAGGAGTGTGGCAGGATTCCACCTGCTATGCGGTGCGGTTTATAGAAGAAGCAGGAATAGAGAAATTATATACCTTTACGGTCAGTGACCAGGTGCTGGCAGAACTGCAGAATATTGCAGATATTTACCGAAAACGGTACATAGACCGAAAAATGAAGAGCTTAGAGATGCTGTCCTTAATGTGACAGCATTTTTTGCGAAGGGGAATTCTTCGCTATAGGGAGTTGAAAAACATGAGCATCTCGGGTATAATGTAGCGTGATTACCCGGGGCTTATGCCCATATGGGAAGGAGATTGTAACAAAACAGAAGGAGACAGAGCATGGAAAAGACGATGGACAAGATTGTGGCACTGGCAAAATCCAGGGGATTTGTGTATCCCGGTTCTGAGATTTATGGCGGTCTGGCCAATACCTGGGACTACGGTAATCTTGGTGTGGAATTAAAGAACAATGTGAAAAAGGCATGGTGGCAGAAGTTTATTATGGAAAATCCCCATAATGTAGGTGTGGACTGTGCTATCCTGATGAATCCCCAGACCTGGGTTGCCAGCGGACACCTGGGCGGCTTTTCAGATCCGTTAATGGATTGTAAGGAGTGTCATGAGCGTTTTCGTGCAGACAAACTGATCGAGGACTATGCTGCAGAGCATGGCATTGAGCTAAAAGGCAGTATTGACGGCTGGAGCCAGGATGAGATGAAGGAGTTTATCGAAGCCAAGCAAGTCCCCTGCCCTACCTGCGGAAAGCATAATTTTACGGATATCCGTCAGTTTAACCTGATGTTCAAGACCTTCCAGGGAGTAACGGAGGATGCAAAGAATACGGTGTATTTAAGACCGGAGACTGCACAGGGTATTTTCGTCAACTTCAAGAACGTGCAGAGAACCTCACGAAAGAAAATCCCCTTCGGTATCGGGCAGATCGGGAAATCCTTCCGCAATGAGATCACTCCCGGCAACTTTACCTTCAGAACAAGAGAGTTTGAGCAGATGGAGTTGGAATTTTTCTGTGAGCCGGATACTGACCTGGAGTGGTTTGCTTACTGGAAATCCTTCTGTATCAACTGGCTGCAGACGCTGGGTATTAAAGAGGAAGAGATGCGGGTCAGGGATCATGATCAGGAGGAGTTGTCCTTCTATTCCAAAGCGACTACGGATATTGAGTTCTTATTCCCCTTCGGTTGGGGAGAGCTTTGGGGAATCGCAGACAGAACGGACTACGATCTGACTCAGCATCAGAATGTATCCGGGCAGGATATGACCTACTTCGATGACCAGAAGGGGGAGAAGTATGTTCCCTATGTCATTGAACCCTCACTGGGAGCAGACCGTGTGGTGCTGGCCTTCTTGTGTGCTGCCTATGACGAGGAGGAAATCGGTGAAGGGGATGTACGTACCGTACTCCATTTTCATCCGGCACTGGCACCGGTAAAAATCGGCGTTCTCCCTCTGTCCAAAAAGCTGAATGAGGGTGCCCAGAAGATTTATGAAGCCTTAAGCAAGAAATATAACTGCGAATACGACGATAGAGGAAATATCGGAAAAAGATATCGTCGCCAGGATGAGATCGGAACACCCTTCTGTATTACTTATGACTTTGAATCTGAGGAGGATCAGAGTGTAACCGTTCGCTTCCGGGATTCTATGGAACAGGAAAGAGTGAAGATTGCAGATCTGGATGCTTATTTTGCAGATAAATTTTTATTCTAAACAGCAGGGGACCTTAGGGTCCCCCTTTTGAAAGAATAGATGGAGAGGAGAAGGAATGTCCATTAGAATACACAACTTTATGGGAAAGCTGGGCTGGGAATTACAAAAGCGGGTGCCTAATTTTTCCAGCAACAGCTATCTTACCCTGCAGTTCTTAAGCAGAAGAAAGTCCCAAAAGGAATATATTGATTATTTTTATGGGGAGGGAGAGGAGGCGCCCTTTCCCCTGATCGTGAATCTGGAAACGATCAACCGGTGCAACAGCACCTGCTCCTTTTGTACGGCCAATAAGTATGCGGAGAAACGGCCCTATAAGCGGATGGAGGATGAGCTGTTTTACCGTATTATCGACCAGCTGAAGGATTGGGGTTATAAGGGACACCTGACCTTATATGGAAATAATGAGCCATGGCTGGATACCCGAATCGTTGAATTCCATCGCTATTGCAGAGAACAGCTCCCTGATTGCTTTATTTTTATGTCTACCAACGGACTGTTGCTGGATATTGATAAAGTAAAGGCGATTACGCCTTATGTAGATCAGCTCATTATTAATAATTACTGTTTGGATATGAAGCTGCATGATAATGTGGCTGAAATATATGAATATGTCAAAAAGAATCCCGAAGAATTTGAACAGGTGGATATCTTGATTCAGATTCGCTATATGGAAGCGGTTCTGACCAATCGTGCAGGCAGCGCTCCCAATAAAAAGAACACAACGAAGGTGATCAAAGAAACCTGTCTGATGCCATTTACCGATATGTTTATCTTTCCTGATGGAAGAATGGGAATCTGCTGCTGCGATAATCTTGAGGTAACTACCCTGGCAGACCTGAATACTACTCCGCTGAAAGAGGCGTGGAACAGTGCAGAATACAGACGGGTCAGAGAGGCGATCAGGGAGGGAAGGCAAAACTTTCCATTCTGTAAATTCTGTGACTTTATTGATGCGGGGCTGAGAATGGATGCAGTGGATGATGTTTTAAAAAACAGCGGTACAATGAGAGGAGCAAGACAGTCACTTTTTTCAAAATAAAAGAGGAATAAAGTTCTGATTAACAGTAAAAAAGATTTGAATTTTTGGTTCATATTTGATATGATGAAAAATGTTCAAATTTTCTGCAAAAGAGAGGGATTCAGTATGGGACAGTCAGTTTTGGTGTGTGATGATGCTGCCTTTATGCGATTAATGTTAAAGAATATTCTGGAGCAGCATGGCTATAGAGTAGTAGGTGAAGCGGTAAATGGCAACGATGCCATTAATAAGTATAAGCAGCTTAAGCCGGACCTGGTTACAATGGATATTACCATGCCTGACATGAATGGGATTGAGGCGGTTAAGGCCATCCGTGCTTTCGATTCGAAAGCGAAGATCATTATGTGCTCTGCCATGGGACAGCAGGTCATGGTGGTAGAGGCTATTCAGGCAGGCGCCAGTGATTTTATTGTCAAGCCCTTCCATGCCGATCAGGTAATGGAGGCCTTACGCAAAGTGATGTCGTTTTAAACTCAACTAAACAGAAGCAAAAGGAAAGCTGTGTAACAGCGATTTTGCGAATGGGATTCTGAATAGTTACAGGATTTGGAGGAGACAGAGATGAAGCCATATGGAGTTAATGAGTTACGGAAAATGTATCTGGAGTTTTTTGAATCAAAGGGCCATCTTGCCAAAGGGAGCTATTCGCTTGTTCCGCACAATGACAATTCGTTATTGCTGATTAACGCCGGTATGGCTCCCTTGAAGCCTTATTTTACCGGACAGGAGATCCCTCCCAGAAAGAGGATGACCACCTGTCAGAAATGTGTCAGAACAGGCGATATTGAAAATGTCGGAAAAACGGCCAGACATCTTACCTTTTTTGAAATGCTGGGTAATTTTTCCTTTGGAGATTATTTTAAAAAGGAAGCTATTGAATGGAGCTGGGAGTTTTTGACTAAAGTCATCGGTATGGATCCTGAGAGGCTCTATCCCTCCATTTATTTTGAAGATGAAGAAGCATTTGAAATCTGGAACAGGGATATCGGCATACCGGCAGATAGAATCACCCGTTTTTATCGTGATGAAAATGGGAAATGTGATAATTTCTGGGAGCATGGCGCAGGACCTTGCGGGCCATGCTCTGAGATCTACTATGATCGCGGCGAAAAATATGGCTGCCATCGCCCGGACTGTAAAGTGGGCTGTGAATGCGATCGGTTTATGGAGGTCTGGAATAACGTTTTTACCCAATACGATGGTGACGGAAAAGGAAATTATACGGAGCTTGCCAATAAGAACATCGATACAGGGATGGGTCTTGAGCGTTTGGCAGTAGTGGTGCAGGATGTGGGCTCTGTTTTCGATATCGATACCATGAAAGCCATTCGGGATCGCATCTGTGAGATCGCCGGCACCAGCTATGGTGAGGAGGAAGAAAAGGATATTTCTATCCGACTGATTACAGATCATATCCGTTCAGCCACCTTCCTGATTTCAGACGGTGTCATGCCCTCCAATGAGGGACGGGGCTATGTGCTCAGGCGATTGATCCGAAGGGTAGCCAGACATGGAAGGCTTTTAGGGATTCAGGAGCAGTTTTTGGCCAATTTAAGTCAGACAGTGATCGCAGAGTCCAAGGATGGTTATCCTGAATTGGAAGAAAAGAAAGCCTTTATTTTGAATGTGCTGACCCAGGAAGAAAGTAAATTTGACAAGACCATTGACCAGGGGTTGGCCATTTTGAAGGAAATGAAGGCTGTGATGAACGGGGAAGGCCGCACAGAACTTTCCGGTGAAGAAGCCTTTAAACTCTATGATACTTATGGGTTTCCTCTGGATTTAACCCAGGAGATTTTGGCTGAAGACGGTATGACCCTGGATGAAGAAGGCTTCAAGGCAGCCATGGAGAACCAGAGAGAAACCGCCAGAAAGAGACGTAAGGAAACCAATTATATGGGAGCAGATGCAACCGTATATGATTCCATCGATCCTTCAATCACCTCCGTCTTCGTAGGCTATGACCGACTGACTCATGAATCCCGGGTAACGGTATTGACCACGGAAACCGAACTGACAGAAGCCCTGTCCGATGGACAGGTAGGAACCATCATCGTAGATGAGACGCCGTTCTATGCCACGATGGGCGGACAAAGTGCGGACATCGGCAGCATCGTTGGAACGGAGGGAGAGTTTACGGTAAAGGATACGGTAAAGCTGCCTGGTGGTAAAATAGGCCATATCGGACAGATGACCAGAGGAATGATCAAAAGGGGAGATCAGGTCTTGCTTCAGGTGGAGGCAGAGAACCGAAGCAATACCTGCAAAAACCATAGTGCAACCCATCTATTGCACAAAGCCCTGAGAGAGGTTCTGGGCACTCATGTGGAACAGGCCGGCTCTCTTGTTGACGGACACCATCTCCGGTTCGATTTCAGTCATTTTGCAGCGATGACCGATGAGGAGCTTAGCCGTGTAGAAAATCTGGTAAACGAAAAGATTGAAGAGAATCTGGAAGTAGTTACTGAGGAAATGAGTGTGGAGGATGCCAAAAGGGCAGGAGCTATGGCACTCTTCGGAGAAAAATATGGAGAAACCGTAAGAGTTTTGAGTATGGGAGATTTCTCTATTGAGCTTTGCGGTGGCACCCATGTAAAAAATACGGGAACCATTTCCAGCTTTAAGATTATTTCCGAGAGCGGAGTTGCGGCAGGAGTTCGCCGCATTGAAGCTCTTACCGGAAAAGGGGTAACCGCTTATTATCAACAGATGGAGAAGAGTCTGGAGCAGGCAGCCAAAGTGCTTAAGACGACCCCGGGCAAGGTTACGGAGAAAATTGAGCATTTGCTGGCAGAGCTCAAAGGCCTGCAGAGCGAGAATGAATCCATGAAATCCCGACTGGCCAAGGATGCGTTGGGAGACGTAATGGATCAGGTGAAGGAGATCAAAGGAGTGAATCTTTTGGCTGCTTCCCTGAAAGGAGTAGACATGAACGGTCTTCGTGAGCTGGGTGACCAGCTAAAGGAGAAGCTGGGAGAAGGCGTTATCCTTTTGGCTTCAGAAACGGAGGGCAAGGTGAATCTGATGGCGATGGCCACGGATGAAGCCATGAAGAAGGGAGCTCATGCAGGTAATCTGATTAAAGGAATTGCTTCTCTTGTAGGAGGAGGAGGCGGCGGCCGTCCCAATATGGCTCAGGCCGGAGGAAAGAATCCCGGAGGTATCGCAGAAGCCCTTGAGGAAGCGGTGAGGATTCTGGAAAAACAACTATAAGGGAAGATTTCTGCAGGACAAAAGTGGAAAACAGAAAAAATGCGGAAAAAATTTCAAAAAAAGGTTGACGAAGAGAGAATTTTTGCTATAATATATTTTGTATGTATCGGCGGTGATTTTTTGCCTGTTGATTCATATAGAAAATAAACCCAAATCAGTCATGTTGCTAGGAAGGGACTGAAGGGAGGTTAGGGTGTAGGATGTCAAACGTAATCGTAAAAGAGAACGAGACTTTAGACAGCGCTTTACGTCGTTTTAAAAGAAGCTGCGCTAAGGCTGGTATTCAGCAGGAGATTCGTAAGAGAGAGCATTACGAGAAGCCAAGCGTAAGACGTAAGAAGAAATCTGAAGCGGCAAGAAAACGTAAATATAATTAATCAATGGAATCCCTGATAGGTCTATCAGGGATTTTATTTTTGGGAATAGTCCGGCAGATGAATATTTTTCCATGCAGGTCATAGAAATAAGGATAAGAAGATTGAAAGGATACCTGATGAAAAAAAGACTGTGTTCATTTCTATGTATTATTCTTATTCTGGGTCTGCTTCCCATGATCCCGGCCCGGGGAGAAGAGGTGAGTCTGCATGGTCCCTCTGCAATTTTGATGGAAAGCAAAACCGGTACGGTGATCTATGAAAAAAGTCCGGATGAGGTAAGGAGCCCTGCCAGCATAACCAAAATCATGACATTGCTGTTGATTTTTGAGGCACTGGAAGAAAAGCAAATTACCCTGGAGGAAAAGGTCATTACCAGCGCCCATGCCAAATCCATGGGAGGCTCCCAGGTTTTTTTGGAAGAAGGGGAGGAACAAACGGTAGATACACTGATCAAATGTATTGCAGTTGCCAGTGGAAACGATGCCTCAGTGGCTATGGCAGAGCATATCGCCGGAAGTGAGGAGGCTTTTGTGGAAATGATGAATCAAAAGGCAGTGGAAATGGGGCTTGAGAATACGCATTTTGTGGACTGCTGCGGCCTAAGTGCATCGGATGACCATCATACCTCAGCCAGAGATGTGGCCTTAATGTCCAAAGAATTGATTACCCGTTTTCCCCAGGTTTTTACTTATACGACCATATGGATGGAGGATATTACCCATGTAACAAAAAAGGGAGAAAGTATCTTTACTCTATCATCCACCAATAAGCTGCTGAAGCAGTATCCTTATGCCAACGGATTAAAAACAGGCTCCACCGACAAAGCAAAATACTGCCTGTCTGCAACAGCAGAGAAAGATGGTATTCAACTGATTGCAGTAGTTATGGGTGCACCGGATCATAAGGTGCGGTTTCAGGATTGCCAAACACTGCTCAATTACGGCTTTGCCAAGGCACATTTTTACGAAGATCGTCAGGAAACCGGTTTTGTGCCTTTGCCGGTAGACGGGGGAGTAGTGGAAGAACTGTCGATATCCTATGAAAGTGCCTTTACATATCTGGATTTGGAAGGCAACGATTTAAGCAAGGTGAATAAGGAGGAGCGTCTGCCCCAGCGAGTTTTGGCACCCATAAATAAAGGGGATAAGGTAGGAGAGGCAGTATATTTTCTTGGGGAAAAGAAGATCGGGAGTGTAGCTATTGTGGCCGATGAAGCCGTCGCAAAAGCAGGAATATCAGATTGTTTTAAAAAGGTATGGATAAAATGGCTTTTAGGAAAAGAAAAGATGTGATAAGATAAATAAGTATGTTTTCCCTGTACGCAGAAAGGAGAAAAAGCATTGAGCAGTTGGTTATGGATAATTCTCTGTGCAGGTATCGCTTTGGCCTGCTTTTTTGTGTTCATTATGGTGGTTGACGGCAATCGGTTCAGAGTGGTTTCCTATCACCTTAAAAGCGATAAGATAGAAAAACCGCATCGTTTCGTACTGCTTGCAGATCTGCATAATAAAAGCTATGGGAAGAATAACGACAGATTGATCGCTCAAATCAAGGCTCTTGGGCCGGAGGCTGTTTATATGGCCGGGGATATGATGACGGCGAAAAACGGCTGTGCCTATGATCAGGCAGTAAAACTGATCCGGGAGCTTTCCCGTGAATATCCTCTTTATTACAGTATGGGAAACCATGAAAGCCGGCTGTTTTTACACCCTGAGGCTTACGGTAATCTGTGGGAGGATTATGAAGCGAAGCTGAAGGAGACCGGAGTCTGGCTTTTGCGTAATCAGAGAAGGCATCAGGGAAGCGAACTGGCAGTAAGTGGATTGGATATGGAGGATAGATTCTATCGACATTTTAGGCTTCTTCCCATGTCCGGGGAATATTTGAACAAGATTCTGGGGGCTCCTGACGCTGACCGCTATCAGATTCTGCTTGCCCATAATCCCGATTATTTCAGTTCCTACGCAGATTGGGGGGCAGATTTGGTGCTCTCCGGTCATGTACATGGGGGCGTAATGCGCCTTCCTCTGGTCGGAGGGGTGATTTCTCCTGCACTTCGCCTGTTTCCTAAATATGACGGGGGAGTATTCAGAGAGGGAAAGACCACGATGGTTCTCAGCAGAGGACTGGGTATGCACACTTTGCCGGTACGAATATTCAATCCCGGAGAATTGGTGCTGATTACCCTGAGCCCGGAGAGAGAGCTTGTCAAAAAAGAAGAAAATTAGTAAAATATGGTACCGTAAGGCCGAATTTTTTGGCCGGACTACCAATGCTGCCGGGCAGCAGAATGAGAGAAGCTATGGCCATATCGATTAAGCTGCAGGTTTTTGAGGGACCTCTTGACCTGCTACTGCATCTAATTGAGAAAAATAAAATAGATATTTATGATATTCCTATTGTAGAAATCACCAGACAGTATATGGATTATATCAAAGAGCTGGAGACAGAGGATATGAACGTCATGAGCGAGTTTTTGCTGATGGCAGCAACTCTTCTGGATATTAAATGCAGGATGCTCCTTCCCAGAGAGGTGAATGAGGATGGAGAAGAGGAGGATCCAAGAGAAGAACTGGTTCAGCAGCTTTTGGAATATAAAATGTACAAATATATGTCCTTTGAGCTGAAGGATAGACAACTGGATGCAGATAAGAATTACTATAAGGCGCCAACCATCCCGGAGGAGGTGGTAGCCTATCAGCCTCCTGTGGATTATGACGAACTCTTTGGAGATATTACCCTTAGAAAGCTCCATGAGATTTTTCAGGCTACGCTGAAACGCCAGGAGGACAAGATCGATCCTATTAGAAGCCAGTTTGGGCGAATCGAGAAGGATGAGATTAACATGGATGAAAAGCTGAGCTACATTCAGAATTATATTCGGCAGAATAAGACCTTTAGCTTCAAAAATCTTTTGGAAAAGAATCATAACAAAATGGAAATCGTAATTACCTTTCTGACGGTGTTGGAAATGATGAAGATGGGGCAGATCACCATAGTACAGGAGCATCTGTTTGATGATATTATCATCACCTCTAATGAACCGGTAGAGTAAAAGGATAGGAGGAAGCAACCGGGGATTTATCCTGATGCGCAGAGTTCCCGGAATTAAAATGCTGCGGAGGCGGCAGAATGAGAGGAAAAATGGAAAGAGAAAAGCAGGAGGCGGTACTGGAAGCCGTTCTATTCACCATGGGGGAATCCGTTGAACTGACGAAGCTGGCAGAGGTAATTGAAGAGGACAAAGAAACTACCAGAGCGATTTTATATAAAATGAAAGATAAGCTGGCTCTAAGCGACCGGGGCATTGATCTCATTGAGTTAGAGGATTCCTTTCAGCTTTGTACCAAGACTGAACTGTATGAGTATCTGATTAAAATTGCCAAAAATCCCAGAAAATATGTATTAACAGATGCCTGTCTGGAAACCCTTTCTATTATTGCTTATAAGCAGCCGATTACCCGCTCGGAGATCGAAAAGGTAAGAGGGGTGAGCTGTGACCATGCCATTAATCGTTTGATCGAGTTTGAGCTGGTTACAGAGCTTGGAAGAATGGATGCACCCGGCAGGCCGCTTCTGTTTGGAACTACAGAGGAATTTTTGCGAAGATTCGGTATCCATTCCCTGGAGGCACTGCCTAAGCTGAATCCCATCCAGGTGGAGGAATTTAAGGAGCAGGCTGAACAGGAGATTGAACTGCAGCTTGGGGTATAGATTGCAGCTAAGCTACGACATTGGAGGAAGGTTTGAAAAAATTACTTCGATTTCTGAAAGACTATAAAAAAGAGAGTATATTGGGCCCCCTGTTTAAACTGCTGGAAGCTACTCTGGAGCTTTTTGTTCCTCTGGTCGTGGCTTCTCTGATCGATGTGGGAATTGCGGCTAAGGATACAGGCTATATCATGCGGATGTTCCTTTACTTAATTCTGTTGGGTATAATTGGCCTGCTGTTTTCCGTTACTGCACAGTATTTTGCGGCCAAGGCGGCAGTTGGCTTTGTAAAAAAAATCAGGCAGGCTCTTTTTGCCCATATGGAGGGACTTTCCTATACGGAAATAGATCGCCTGGGAACGTCTGGAATGATTACCAGAATGACCAGTGACGTGAATCAGGTACAGTCGGGAATAAATCTTACTCTGCGTCTGCTTCTGCGTTCTCCTTTTGTGGTGATCGGAGCCTTCCTTATGGCCTGGAATATTGATGCCAGGGTGGCAGGGATATTTGGTCTTACGATTCTTATTCTGGCTGCTATTGTCTTTGGCATCATGTTTTTAACCATTCCCCTGTATAAGGGGGTACAGCAGAAGCTGGACAATGTACTTTCCGCTACCAGAGAGAATCTGGTGGGGGTAAGGGTGATTCGTGCCTTTGGGATGGAAGAAGAGGAAAAGGAAGGCTTTGGGAAAAAACAGGCAGAGCTGACCCATTCCCAGCTTTTTGCAGGACGTATTTCGGCTTTGATGAATCCCCTGAGCTACTGCATAATTAATATCGGTATTGCTTTAATGGTTTGGAAGGGGGCATGGCAGGTAGAAACCGGCGTGCTTACCCAGGGAGCCGTGGTGGCACTGTATAATTATATGGCTCAGATTTTAGAAGAATTGATTAAGCTGGCCAATATGCTGATCAATCTGACCAAGGCAGTGGCCTGTGGAAATCGGATACAAGACGTTTTCGAGATGAGCTCCAGTCAGGAATATCCAAGTAAAACCCGGAAACAGGAGAACCCTCATATGCCTCAGGTAGTATTCGACCATGTGAGCCTGAAATATGCCACAGGAGGAGAGAATTCTCTTAACGATATTTCCTTCTCGGCAGAAAAAGGCATGGTGGTAGGTATCATTGGGGGGACAGGAAGCGGAAAAACCTCCCTGGTTAATCTGATTCCCCGATTTTATGATGCTACAGCGGGTAAGGTATTACTCAATGGAATTGAGGTTTCCGAATACAGCAAAAAGGACTTACGCAGCAAAATAGCGGTGGTTCCTCAAAAACCGGTGCTGTTTAAAGGAACCATCCGGGACAATCTGCGCTGGGGGAAAAAGGATGCCGATGATGAAGCATTGTGGGAAGCTCTGACGATTGCCCAGGCCAGAGAAATGGTGGAACAAAAGGAAGGCGGACTGGACTTTGAAATTGAGCAGAACGGAAGAAATCTGTCAGGGGGACAGAGACAGCGGCTTACCATTGCCAGAGCCCTGGTAAAAAAGCCTCAGATTCTGATTCTGGATGACAGCTCCTCAGCTCTGGACTATGCCACCGATGCGGCTCTGCGAAAGGCTCTGAGCCAAATGGAGGCCAGGCCCACAGTTTTTCTGGTGTCTCAGCGAACCGCCTCTCTTCAGCATGGGGATTTGATTCTGGTGTTGGAGGACGGAGAACTGGTTGGGACAGGCACCCATGACACTTTACTGAAAACCTGTAAAACCTATGAGGAAATTTATGCTTCTCAGTTTAAAAAGGAGGCAGGAGGCTGATGAAGATGAATCAGAAAGAAATCCTTCTTAAGGTTTGGAAATACATTAAGGGGTATCGGGGACGACTGGGCTTATCCATTGCTCTGGCCAGTCTGTCGGTGATCCTCACCCTGTATGCACCTGTCCTGGTGGGAGCAGCAATCGACTATATTGTGGAGCAGGGCAAGGTGGAATTCACAGCAATTTATCAGCTCTTACTCCGTCTGGCAGCGGTGGCTCTGATTACCGGTCTGTGCCAATGGATCATGAATCTGTTAAATAATCATATTGCCTATGGGATAGTGGCAGATATTCGAAGGGATGTTTTTGCCAGATTACAACGGCTGCCTTTACGATATATGGACAGCCATCCGTATGGAGATGTGGTAAGCCGGGTTATTGCAGATGCCGATCAGTTTGCCGATGGACTTTTGCTGGGATTCGGCCAGCTCTTCACCGGGGTGCTCACGATTCTTGGAACCCTGTTGTTTATGCTTTCTTTAAATCCTGCAATTACACTGGTGGTAGTCTGCCTTACCCCTTTATCCTTAATCGTAGCAAATTTTATTGCCAAAAGTACCTTCTCCTTATTCAACGTTCAATCTCGGACCAGAGGACGGCAGACCGCTTTTGTGGATGAAATGATCGGCAATCAGAAGGTAGTACAGGCCTTCTTAAAAGAGGAGGAGACACTGACCTCCTTTGAGGAGATAAATGAACAATTGGAGCGCTGCTCTCTAAAAGCCATTTTTTTCTCTTCACTGACTAATCCCTGTACCCGTTTTATCAATAGTCTGGTTTATGCGGCTGTGGCGTTAAGCGGAGCCTTTGCTGCCATCAGAGGAAATATTTCCATTGGAGATTTATCCTGCTTTTTAAGCTATGCCAAGCAGTACACCAAGCCCTTTAATGAGATTTCGGGGGTGGTAACGGAGCTGCAGAATGCCATTGCCTGTGCGGGAAGAATCTTTGAGTTAATGGAGGAAAAAGAGCAGCTTCCAGACAAGCAGGAGGCCCGGCTTCTTCAGCAGGCAGAAGGATTTGTGAATTTTGAAAAGGTGAGCTTTTCTTATTTGCCCGGACAGCGGCTGATCGAGAACCTGAATCTTAAGGTCAGGCCGGGAGAAAAGATTGCCATAGTGGGACCTACCGGCTGTGGAAAGACTACGCTGATTAATCTGCTGATGCGCTTCTATGATGTTACCGGAGGGTGTATCAGGGTAGACGGAGTAGATATCCGTGATTACACCCGAAAAAGCCTTCGGCTGAATTTTGGTATGGTTTTACAGGATACCTGGCTGAAGGAGGGAACGGTATGGGAAAATATTGCTATGGGAAATAAAGAAGCCAGTCGTGAAGCGGTGATAGAAGCGGCTAAGGCAGCTCATGCCCACAGCTTTATTAAGCGTCTGCCTAATGGATATGATACCTGGCTGACGGAGGATGGAGGAAGTCTCTCTCAGGGACAGAAGCAGTTGATCTGTATTGCCAGAATCATGCTTCTGCTTCCTCCCATGCTGATTCTGGATGAGGCTACCTCCTCCATTGACACCAGAACGGAGATGAAGATTCAGGAAGCCTTTGGCCGACTTATGGAAGGAAGAGTCAGTTTTATTGTAGCTCATCGGCTGTCTACCATCAGGGATGCTGATCAAATTCTGGTGATGAAAGAGGGAAGCATTATTGAACAGGGCAATCATGAGCAGCTTCTGAACAAGAAGGGCTTTTATTATCAGCTCTATTACAGTCAGTAATACTGACAGGAATTGAATAGTTGCGGCAAAACGGGCATAGATTAGGAGCAAGAGTGTAAAACAGGAAAGAAATCATGCGTAAAACCTTTTACCGGATAGCTGCTCTCAGTCTGTTTCTGGTTATTCTCACCTCCCGGCTTAATGCCTTTGCCGAAGAGATGAATACGATAGAAGAAAGCAGTCTTCATGCCGCAAGCGCCGTATTGATGGATGCCTCCTCAGGAAGAATATTGTATGAAAAAAACGGACAGGAATTTATGGCAAATGCCAGTACAACCAAAATACTGACCTGCATTCTGACTCTGGAAGAGGGGGACTTTGACAAACCCGTGCAAGTGTCTGCCTATGCAGCCTCTATGCCGGATGTTCAGTTGAATATCCGGGAAGGGGAACAGTATTTACTGGAGGACCTGCTCTATTCTCTCATGCTGGAATCCCATAATGATTCTGCGGTGGCCATAGCAGAGCACGTGGCAGGAAGCTGTCAGGAGTTTTCCCGGAAAATGAATGAGAGGGCTAAGGAGATCGGATGCCAGAAAACCTGGTTTATCACCCCCAATGGGCTGGATGCGAAAGAAACCATTACCCTGAAAAATGGAAAACAGATGGAGAAGGAGCATGGAACAACAGCCTCTGATCTGGCACTTATCCTGCGCTATTGTATTGAAAAATCACCCCAAAAAGAAGGATTTCTAAAAATCACCAGGACCTCTCAGCATTCCTTCTGCAATAAGATTACTGCGGAGGATGGCTCCTTGAGAAACGGACCCAGAAGCTTTAGCTGCAATAATCATAATTCCTTTCTGCAGATGATGGAAGGTGCGCTTACCGGAAAAACCGGGTTTACCGGTAAGGCCGGTTATTGCTATGTAGGGGCCCTCCGGGAGGGAGAAAGAACCTATATTGTGGCTCTATTGGCCTGCGGATGGCCGGGAAACAGAAATTATAAGTGGCAGGATACGAGAAAGCTGATGGAATACGGCCTGAACACCTTCCAGCTTCATTCGGTAAAGGAGCTGGAATTGGACTGGGATGAAATCCTTTCCTCCGGGGTGGAGGGAGGACAGGGAGAAAAAATCGGTCAGTCGGTCGGCCTGACACTGATGAGGGAACCAAAAGAGGAAATTCCTGATGTTTTATTGAAAGCAGGAGAAGAACTATCTGCAAAAGTGGAAAAAAAGCCGCTTGCTGCACCGGTGAAAAAAGGACAGCAGGTTGGCAGGGTGCTTTATTTGATCAGCGGAAAAGAGTGGAGGGAAGAACGATTGCTTTCCGGGGAAGACATAGAAAAAATTGACCTTCTCTGGTGTATAAAACACTGTGCTGAACTGTTCTGGATTTAACCATACGAGCAAAAGGAAAGCTGTGTAACAGTGCTTTTGCGAATGGGGCTTTGAATAGTCACGAGAAAATTAGTTTAATCGATACAGCATTTCTGTAATATTTTTTCCAAAAAGGGTATTTTCAGACGTGAGTAGATGGTATAATAGACGATACAGGTTGCTTTTGAAATAAACTTACAAAGGAAGAATGAGATGAGAAGATTCCCGTTATACGTCATAGTCTGGTGCGTATTACTGTTTCTTGCCTGGCCTGCCAGACAGGTATCAGCAGCAGATACGGAAGAGAATGACCATAGGATAATCGTAGTGGGCTGGTATGAGCAGGATGGCTATATGAGAGAAGACAGTAACGGCCAGCTTACCGGCTTTGGAGTAGATTATCTTAACGCCATTGCTCATTATACCGGCTGGGAATACCGTTTCGTAAAAGGTAGCCGCAGACAGTGTCTGACCTGGTTGGAATCCGGTCAGATTGATTTGATGTCCCCTGTCAGCACTACCCTGGAGCTGAACAATGCTAAGATCGCAAGGGTCGTGATCGGAGATGATTACGGATATATTTATAAGCTGGGCAATAATTTTTCTTTGGATTATGGAGATGCACTCCAGATGAATAATGTTACGCTTGGAATAAAGCGGGACAGTGGTGTGGAAGAGAATCTCCGGCGATACTGCGAGGAAAATCAGATCACTTTTTATGAGCTGGTTTATTTTGACAGTATGGAGGAGATGCTCAGGCAGTTGGCCAATGAGAAGGTGGATGCCATTGTGACGGATTCCTTCGTCAATCTTTCCGACTTAAAGGTGGTAGGACGTTTTTTTAATGGTCAAATGACCTTTGCCTCTTCTGACGAGGAGCTTCTTGGTCAGCTGAATCGGGCAATGGAAGAGATTAAGATGAACAATCCCAGCTTTACGGAAGAGCTGAGAAACCTGTATTTTGCTGAAGCCTCTCACAATGATTTGGAGTATTCCCAGGAGGAAAAGGTTTTTCTGGAGGGAGAAAAGGTTTATAATGTGGCGCTTTGCCTGGATCAGTATCCAGTCTGTTATCAGACAGGAGCTAATCAGGGGTATAAGGGGATTGCCATAGAGATACTCAAAAAGATAGAGTATCATACGGGGCTTACTTTTGAAATTCGCTATGTGGACAGTTATAATCAGGGAATAGTCCTTCTGGAGGAGGGAGAAGTGGATATTTTGGGTAGCTGTATTCTTCCCAGCAGCGGTATCCGCGGAGTCTCATGGAACAATAATACAGGACTGCCCGGTGAGGAGTATACTGCCGGATTTTATGAAGCGAATATGGCGCTGATAGGTGAGCGCAGCCAGAAAATAGAGGATGCCCTAAGGGTTGCTGTTCCAGAGTGGTTTATGCAGGGAAAAGAGAAGCTGGAAGAGTTGTATCCTCAGTATGAATATATCATTTATGAAAATGATGCTGCCTGCTTTGAAGCGATTTTGAATAAAGAGGTGGATGCCGCAATCCAGTCTGATCTAAAGGTGAATGAGGTATCCATATACAAAAAGTATAAGGAAATCCAGAATCTGAAATACATACCGGGCAGCTACTCAGCCAGCTTTGCGGTGCGTGATGATGAAGCTCTGCTGCTTGGTATCCTGGATAAGGCGATAAACAGTATTTCAGAAGGCAGCAAGGCAGCAATATTCAATAACAATATTCAGCATATCTCTATTGAACGGTTTTCCTTCTGGGAGTTTATCTTCCAGTACAAAATATACCTGGTCATTGGCATTATGATGATCATACTATTGAATTATGTACATGGATATTACCGTAAATACAAGATAGAATTGAAGAATAAGGAAATCGCTTATCGGGACAGCATAGCCAATATCAGCAGCATGGAAAAGTTCAGATTGGATGTGCTCCCTATTCTTCAGGGGCACGAAAAGGGAAACTACTATGCCTTGGCGGTAGATGTGGACAAATTTAAAGTGATCAATGATCTTTATGGCTATGACCAGGGAGACAGAGTTATTGCATTTCTGGCAAAGATGTTAAAGCTCGGTCTTACCGAGAAGGATTACATTACCCGCAATCATGCAGATAATTTTGTCATCTTTAAATACAGTACCTCGATCCGGGCGGTGGAGGACTATTTAAGGGGAGTTTTTGAAGCGATAGAAGTGGCATTGATCAATAAGCAAACCCATTATCATCTTGTGCTGAAGGCGGGAATATATCATTTGGAAGGAAATGACGATATTCTCTCCAGCATCATTGATAAAGCAAGCCTGGCAAAGGGGCACATTGAGCATATTCACAGGAGTACCTATAGGATCTATGAGGAATCCATGCGCCAGGAGAATATTTATGCCAAATATCTGGAAAATGAGATGAATGATGCACTAAAGACAGGGCAGTTCTGTATTTACCTGCAGCCACAGGTGGATTTTAAAACCAAAAAGGTGGTCAGTGCAGAAGCTCTGGTGCGCTGGGACCATCCAAGGGATGGAATGATTCCGCCCAGTCGCTTCCTTCCGATTTTTGAAAAGAACGGATTTATTAACTGCCTGGATTTTTATGTTTGGGAGCAGGCCATTAAGACCATTGCAGACTGGCGAAGGCAGAAGAAGATCATGGTTCCTATAGCCATTAACCTGTCCCGGGTAGATGTGCAGAATGACAATATGGCAAGTGAGCTGAGAAGCCTGATGGATAAGTATGGACTGGAAAGTCGATGGATTAAGACGGAGCTGACCGAAAGCATCTGCCTGGAGGGAGATGACCTGATGTTGGAAAGAATGCAGGAATTGAGACAGCTTGGTCTGAAAATTGCAGTAGATGATTTTGGTTCGGGCTATTCCTCCCTGCATATGCTTAAAAAGATGCCTATTGATATTTTGAAAATTGACAAAAGCTTTCTGGACTTTGATCTGGATATGGATATTCGGGATGAAATCATTATTCGTGATATTGTGGAGATGGGGAAGCATCTTGACCTGCAGATTATAGCAGAGGGTGTGGAGACCCAGGAGCAGAGCAACTTCCTTGAGTCTATAGGCTGCGACATTGCACAGGGATATTTTTATGGCAAACCTATGTCGGTAGAGGATTTTGAAGCCCTCCTTCTTAAGCAGTACGGACAGGGAGGTGCGCAATGAATCGAAAAAGGTGCGGGTACAGAATACTTCTTGCATTACTTTTGTTGGCAGGCCAGTTGCTTTCCGGCTGTGGAGCCGGCATTCTGTCAGCAGGTGAAGACAGGCAGGAGACCGTTTTGCTGGATGGAACAGAAGAATTGCTGGTAGCAGTCAACGTAGACGGCACTTCTCCTGAGCTGGTGTTTGAAAGTGTTTGGACAAATCGTTCCAAATTCTGGGGAACCCTGTTGTTCAGAGGGCTGTTGATGGCAGATGAAAATATCAACCATGTAACCACCGATTTGTGTGAACAGTATGCTGTTTCTCCCGATGGATTAAGCTATGTGTTTACGCTGCAGAGTGATGTGCTCTGGCATGATGGAGAGCCATTTACTCCCCAGGATGTGGTATGGTCTGTAGAAGCCTGCCTGAAGGCACAGGAAACTAATGGTTATGTGCGAAAGGGGCTGCAGCAGATTAAAGGGGTGAGACAGTTTTTGGAAGGGAAGGCAGCCTCTATTTCAGGTCTGGAAATTAAAGGCCAGGATCTGACGATCCGTCTGGAAGAGAAGAACGACAGTTTCCTTGCCTGCATAGCTCAGCTTGCAATACTGCCGAAGCATTGCTTTAAGCATATAGAGGCAGAGAACATCTATGCTTCTGATTTCTGGAAGATGCCGGTAGGTACCGGCCCGTATCGAATCGTAAGCAATGAGAACAACGAGGCTGTTTTCGTGTTAAACGAAAACTATACGGGGAAAAAGCCTGCCATTAAGCAGATTCGTTATAAAGTGGTGGATGCAAAAGCACCGGAGGATTTTGATTTTACCCTGACCTCCGACCCGGATACGATCAGCAGATATCGAAAAGAGGCAGACTATGAGGTAATACGCACCAATAATCTGTATTATCGTTACCTGCTGTTTAATCTGGACTGCCGAACAGGAGAGAATGAGGGGATTTTGGAAAATAAGAAGGTTCGGCAGGCATTGATGTACGGATTGGACAGAAGAAGCATGATCAATAACCTCTACGGAGGGACAGCTCTGAATATGGACTGTGGTATACCGGAATTTGATTCCTGGTATGTAAAAAAGGATGACGATGCAGTAGGCTATCGCCCTGCACAGGCCAGAAGAATGCTGGAGGAGGCAGGCTTTGATTTCGATAAAACACTGGTGCTTACCGGCTACGATACCGATGAACTGTCGGTAAGACTGTTGGAAGAAATAGCGGCCTGCTGGAAGGTGATCGGGGTAAAAACAGAAATTCTTCTATCCAACAGCTATACGACAGATAAACTGTTTGCAGATGCTGACTGGTACGATATCGCACTGAAGAACCTGGCGGCAGTCAATTACTCTGAGTGGTATTATGAATACTGCGGTGACAATGTACTGTTTTCTGAAATTATGGGAAAGCATAATGGCTTTGATGAACTGCTCGAACGCCTGGATGATGCAAAATGGGCCTATGAAAAGAATGAACTGTATAGAGAAGCACAGAGCCTGGAAAATGAACTGGTTTATAAAATACCGCTGGCTGTTGTTCCCCAGTATGTGATTTATCGCAGAACCAAGCTGGAAATTCCGGAAATGAAATTCCCCAATATGTGGTACTATTATGATCTGAATCTGTCTCAATGGAAAATAATTTCCAAAAATGGAACACAATAGGGGAAACTTCTCTTTCTATTTTTCTTTTTTTGTGCTATACTGACAAAGTGTGAAAAAATTTTCACAATGTATTGTTTTATTTTTATTTTATAATAAATGGAGGGCAAAAAGATGAGTACTACTACACTTGCGAGTCAGAGAATTGCTTCTTTGCTCGATGAGAACAGTTTCGTGGAAATCGGTGGACTTGTTACGGCAAGAGCTACAGATTTCAATCTGAAACAAACCCAAACCCCCTCTGATGGTGTAATTACCGGATATGGGGTGATTGACGGAAATCTTGTGTACGTCTACAGCCAGGATGCTTCCGTGTTAGGCGGAAGTATGGGTGAGATGCACGCAAAGAAAATTGCACACCTGTATGATCTGGCAATGAAAATGGGGGCTCCGGTAATCGGGCTGATTGATTCTGCCGGGTTAAGACTTCAGGAAGCTACGGATGCACTGAACGCCTTTGGAGAGGTTTATTTGAAGCAGACCCTTGCCTCCGGTGTGATCCCTCAGATCACGGCTGTTTTTGGCAACTGTGGAGGTGGACTTGCATTGGTTTCCGCACTTTCCGATTTTACCTTTATGGAAGGGAAGAAGGCCAGACTTTTTGTAAATTCACCTAATGCCCTGGAGGGCAATGAAATTTCCAGGTGCGATACTTCGGCCGCCGCTTTCCAGAGCGAGAAGGCAGGGATCGTGGATGTAGTGGCTGATGAAGCCGAAATTTTTGCCCAGGTCAGAGAATTGATCGGTATGCTCCCTGCCAATAATGAGGAAAATCATTCCTACATAGAATGTGAGGATGACCTGAACCGGATTTGTCCTGATCTGGCCGGCTGCGTTGGGGATACCTCTGTTTTTGCGGCACAGATAGCAGACGATCAGATATTCTTTGAAACGAAGAGAAACTATGCCAGGGAAATGGTTACCGGCTTTATTCGAATGAATGGAATGACCATAGGTGTGGTTGCAAACCGGACAGAGATTTATGGAGAGGATGGAGAAGTGGAGGAAAAATTTGCCCCTGCATTGACTACTCGTGGCTGTCGTAAGGGAGCTGACTTTATCTCCTTCTGTGATGCCTTCGACATACCGGTCTTAAGCCTTACCAATGTGAAGGGATTTGAAGCGACTACCTGTGCGGAGAGGAACATAGCAAGAGAGGCGGCAAGGCTGACCTATGCCTTTGCCAATGCAACCGTTCCCAAAGTGAATGTGGTAATTGGCAAGGCCTATGGAAGTGCCTATGTGGCCATGAACTCTAAAGCCATTGGAGCAGATATGACCTTTGCATGGCCAGAAGCCGAGATCGGAACTATGGAATCACATTTAGCGGCCAAGATCATCTGTGACGGTCAGGGCGCCGAAGCCATTGAAGCCTGCAAAGAGGAATATGCAGCTTTACAGAACAATGTGGCCAGTGCAGCGGCAAGAGGATATGTAGATGCTATCATAGAGGCACCGGATACTCGAAAATATGTGATTGGTGCCTTTGAAATGCTGTTTACTAAAAGAGAAGACCGGCCCGCAAAAAAACATGGCACAGTATAGAAAGGATGATGCTTAATATGAAAAAACTGCTGTTAGTATTAGGTATGATCACCTGTATGCTTGGCCTGACGGCCTGCAATGATGAAAAAGATACGCTTACAGAAAATTACGGGGTAACTCAGGAGCAGGCTTTGGAGTATGGTCAGGGGCTGGTTGAGACCATGAATGAGATTGTTCTGCGGGGAGAAATGGCTCAGTATGAGTCCGACAAGATTCTGTATCCGGCTTTGGAGAGCTTTTCATCAGCGTTGGAGGAGATGGGTGATTATCAGTCTGTTACGGAAAACTCTTCTGTCGAATATGGGGATGGAATCACCATAATGATGGAGATACAGGGTACTCTGCGGAATGCACAGGTTGAGATCATACTGGATAAAGAACTGATGATTACCAGCATCAGCGCTAATGTGATTTATTCCTTTGGAGAATTGATGGCAAAGGCAGGACTGAATACTCTGATGGGTATGGGAACGGTATTTGTGGTCCTGATTTTAATCTGTCTTTTGATTTCCTGCTTCTCTCTGATCGCAAAGGTGCAGAAGAAGTCCGGTAAAAAGAAGGAGCAGGCTGCTCAGATTGCGGATAAGGTAGTGGAGCAGATTATGGAACGAGAAGAGCAGAGTGATGATTTAGAGCTTGCAGCCGTTATCGCTGCTGCCATAGCAGCCTATGAAGGTGCAGCTTCTTCTGATGGCTATGTTGTCAGAAGCATTAAGAGAAGAAAGAGATAGAAAGGGTAATAGGAGGAAGAAAAAATGAAGAATTATACCATTACAGTTAATGGAAATGTATATGATGTAGTTGTAGAGGAAGCAGGAGCAGGTGCAGCCCCCGCACCCAGACCGGTAGCGGCACCAAAGGCCGCACCTAAGCCGGCGCCTAAAGCCGCTGCGGCAGGAGCAGGCAGTATCCGGGTAGAAGCAGGTGCCGCAGGAAAGGTTTTTAAGATTGAAGCAAATGTGGGTCAGACCGTTAAAGCAGGTGATGCGGTTGTGATTATCGAAGCGATGAAGATGGAAATTCCTGTCGTTGCGCCTAAGGACGGTACGGTAGCCAGTATCGATGTTGCAGTTGGTGATGCTGTAGAGGCAGGTGCCTTGCTGGCAACCTTAAATTAGCGATAGAGGAATCGCACTATGTTCCTTAGAATCTATAGGAGGTCAACGTAAATGGAATACGTAGTAAATACATTAGACAATCTATTGCACCAGACTGCGTTTTTTAACCTTACCGGTGGAAACTACGTCATGATTGCAGTGGCTTGTGTCTTCCTTTTCCTGGCGATCAAAAAAGAGTATGAGCCTCTTCTTTTGGTCCCCATAGCCTTTGGTATGCTGCTGGTTAATATCTATCCGGATATTATGATTTCTCCGGAGGAAGCCTCAAATGGAGTCGGCGGCTTACTTTATTACTTCTATGTGTTGGACGAATGGGCAATTCTTCCTTCATTGATTTTTATGGGTGTTGGCGCCATGACGGATTTTGGCCCATTGATTGCCAATCCTAAAAGCTTCCTTTTGGGTGCGGCTGCCCAGTTTGGTATATTCATTGCTTACTTTGGCGCCATAGCCCTGGGCTTTAATGATAAAGCGGCTGCAGCTATTTCCATTATTGGTGGTGCAGATGGTCCTACTTCCATTTTCCTGGCAGGCAAGCTGGGACAGACCGGACTTTTGGGGCCTATTGCCGTGGCGGCATATTCCTATATGTCTCTGGTACCTATTATCCAGCCTCCCATCATGAAGCTCTTTACCACAGAGGAGGAGCGCAAAATTAAGATGGAGCAGCTTCGGCCCGTATCCAAACTGGAGAAGATCCTTTTCCCCATTATCGTAACCATTGTTGTCTGTATGATTCTTCCTACTACCGCACCCCTGGTAGGTATGCTGATGCTGGGCAATCTGTTTAAGGAATCCGGAGTTGTAAGACAGTTAAGCGATACGGCTTCCAATGCCCTGATGTATATTGTAGTTATTTTGTTGGGAACCAGTGTAGGCGCAACCACCAGTGCAGAAGCATTCATAAACTGGGCTACGATCAAAATCGTGCTTTTGGGTCTTATCGCCTTTGCCTTTGGTACAGCAGCCGGTGTGCTGTTTGGTAAACTGATGTGCTGGGCAACCAAGGGTAAGGTAAATCCGCTGATTGGTTCGGCAGGTGTGTCTGCGGTACCTATGGCGGCCAGAGTGTCCCAGAAGGTAGGTGCGGAGGCAGATCCCACCAACTTCCTTTTGATGCACGCCATGGGACCTAATGTAGCGGGTGTAATCGGTACTGCAGTAGCAGCAGGAACCTTTATGGCAATTTTCGGAGTAATGTGATCAATAGAGAAGTGTACTTATATTGATAGTAAAGGAGAAAGGATAATATGTCAGATATCGTAAAGAAACCAATCAGGATTACTGAAACCATATTGCGTGATGCCCATCAGTCACTGATCGCAACAAGAATGCCCACTGACTTTATGCTTCCTATCCTGGGGAAAATGGATCAGGTAGGCTACAATGCCATAGAGTGCTGGGGTGGTGCCACCTTCGATGCTTCCCTTCGCTTTTTGAAGGAAGACCCCTGGGATCGATTAAGAAAGATCAGAGATGGCCTTAAGAAAACGAAAACCCAGATGCTGTTCAGAGGACAGAACATTCTTGGCTATCGTCCCTATGCAGACGATGTGGTAGACTATTTTGTACAAAAGTCTGTAGCCAATGGAATCGATATTATTCGTATTTTTGACTGTTTAAATGATCTTCGCAATCTTCAGGAGGCTGTAAATGCCACCAATAAAATCAAGCAGCAGGAAGGTCGTGGACACGCACAGATCGCACTGTCCTATACTTTGGGTGATGCCTATACCATGGACTACTGGATGGATATGGCAAGAAAAGTAGAGGAAATGGGCGCAGATTCCATCTGCATCAAGGACATGGCAGGCTTACTGGTGCCTTATCAGGCAACGGAGCTGATCAGCGGTATGAAGAGTGTTACCAAACTGCCGATTGAGCTGCATACGCACTATACCTCCGGAGTTGCCAGCATGACCTATCTTAAGGCAGTAGAGGCGGGAGTGGATATTATCGACTGTGCCATGTCACCCTTTGCCAACGGAACCTCACAGCCTGCCACCGAGGTTATGGCAGAAACCTTCAAGGGAACTCCCTATGATCCCGGCTTTGACCAGAATCTGCTGGCGGAGATTGCGGATTACTTCAGGCCCTATCGGGATGAATGTCTTGCCAATGGGCTCCTGAACCCCAAGGTAATGGGCGTGGATATCAAGACCCTGTTATATCAGGTACCCGGTGGTATGCTTTCCAATATGGTGAGTCAGTTGAAAGAGCAGAATGCGGAAGATAAATACTATGATGTGCTGAAGGAAATTCCCCAGGTACGAAAGGATTTGGGTGAGCCTCCGCTGGTTACCCCTTCCTCCCAGATCGTGGGTACACAGGCCGTATTTAATGTGCTGATGGGAGAAAGGTACAAGATGGCTACCGACCAGACTAAGGACATTCTGAGAGGAAAATACGGGCAGACCGTTAAGCCGATGAGCCAGGAGGTCATTGACAAGGTTATTCCCGGTGAAGAGAGGATTACCTGTCGTCCGGCAGACCTGATCGAGAATGAGCTGGATAAGCTGGAGGCAGAAATGAAGGAGTGGAAGCAGCAGGATGAGGATGTGTTATCCTATGCGTTGTTCCCTCAGGTTGCTACCGATTTCTTCAAATACCGTCAGGCACAGCAGGAAAAGGTAGATATGACGCAGGCAGATGCGAAAAATGCCGCATATCCGGTATAAACATAGAACAGACAAATTTCAGGCAGGGGCCGTGCTTTTGGCATAGCCCCTGCCTGAAATTTGTCTCTCTTGACAAAATAGGGAAAAAGAGCTAACATAACATATGTTATTGCTGATTTTTTGTGAAAAGAAAGACGGTGCAGATATGGCAAGAAAAGAGACAGTAACACGTGAATACTTATTCAATACGGCTTTTCAAATGCTGCGAGAGGAAGGAATCGAGCATATCACAGCCAGAAAGCTGGCCGTAAAGGCAGGGTGCTCTACTCAGCCTATTTTCCGCATCTACAGCAATATGGATGAATTATGGAAGGAATTATTTGAGAAAGGTGTGGAATATTTTGAAGAGTTTTATAATCGCACTCCCCGTTATGACGATACCCCTTTTGTCAATTTAGGAGTGACCTATATACGATTTGCCATGGAGGAGACCCATCTTTTTTATCTTTTGTTTTTATCACAAAACCGATATGGAAAAGGCTTATATGAGATTCTTAATGGCAGAATGGGTTCTGTGGGCAGAGAAATCAACAGAGCAAAGGCCAATGGCTGTGAGCAGGCAGGACAGATGTTTATGAAAATGTGGATATTTATCCATGGTGCAGCCTGTATGACTACCACAGGTGACTATGATTTGAAAATGCAGGATACCATTGAAATGCTTAAGGGTGCATATCAGGGCTTTTTGGCTTAGAGAAGGGAGAGCAGGATGGAAACAGGTTCCGAAAAGGATGTAATCTGCCTTATCGAAGAAAAATACGGCAAAATGAGCAAAAGTCATAGAAAAATAGCTGACTTCATTAAAGAGCATTATGATCAGGCAGTTTTTATGACTGCGGCAAAGACGGGTGAGGTATTAGGAGTCAGTGAATCCACAGTAGTACGCTTTGCTTCTGCTTTGGGATTTGACGGGTTTCCGGATTTTCAAAAGACGCTGGCAGCCTGGGTGAAGGATAAACTGAATGCAGTTTCCAAAATGGGAGCAAAATATGGACAAAGCTCCCAGTCCGAACTGCTCACCACAGTGCTTCGGGGAGATATGGAAAAAATCAACGATACCATCGAACGGGTTGATCCGGTGGCTTTTGAGACGGCCATCGATACCATCGTTTCGGCAAAAAATATCTATATTGTAGGAATCAGAAGCTGTGAGCCTTTAGCAGACTTTTTGAGCTTCTATTTGAATATGATTCGGGGAAATGTGATTTTGCTCAGAACCACCAGTGTCAGCGAAATGTTTGAGCAGATGATAAGGATCGATGAGCAGGACGCATTGATTGGAATCAGCTTTCCCCGTTATTCCATGAGGACCTTAAAGGCAATGGAATTTGCCAATGACCGCAATGCCAAGGTAATTGCGATTACCGATTCTCCTCATTCCCCCATGAATCTGTATTCCTCCTGCAATCTTTTTGCCAGAAGTGATATGGTTTCCATTGTGGATTCTTTGGTGGCGCCCTTAAGTTTGATTAACGCATTAGTGGTGGCATTGTGCCTGAAATGTCCCAGGGAGGTAAAGGAAAATCTGGAAATGCTGGAACAGACCTGGAACAACTATCAGGTATATTTGAATGATGAGATCAATTTTATTGATAAGGCTCCTGTGCTGGATTATTCTCTGATGAGGCGGACTGATTCCTGAAGCAAGGGCTGTTTACAGTGAAGTGAGGGAAAATGGATATTATTGTAGTAGGAGGAGGGGCTGCCGGAATGATGGCGGCCATAGCTGCCGCCGGGCAGGGGCATAGAGTGCATTTGCTGGAGGCAAAGGAGAAGCTGGGAAGGAAAATTTACATTACAGGGAAGGGAAGGTGCAATGTCACCAATGCCTGTTCTCAGGAGGAGTTCTTTTCCCAGATCGTCAGCAATGAAAAGTTTCTGTATAGCAGCTTTTATGGATTTGATAACCGGGCGGTAATGGATTTTTTTGAAAGAGCCGGCTGCCCTCTCAAGGTGGAAAGAGGAAATCGTGTATTTCCCGTTTCAGATCATTCTTCGGATGTAATCAGGGCTTTGGCCAAAGAGCTGGACAGGCTGGGGGTAAAGATAAGTCTGAATTGCCGGGCAGTGGATATCCTTCGCCAAAAGGATGGATCCGCAGGCGGTGTGCTTACGGATAAAAAAGGAGCTGTTTTGGCTCAGCGGGTAATTCTCTGTACAGGCGGCTGTTCATATCCCCTCACCGGTTCAGACGGCTTTATGCTGGAGGTCTTAAAAAAGCATGGACATACCATACTGCCTCCTAAGCCTGCGTTGGTTCCCTTTGAACTGAAGGAGGACTATGGAAGGCTGCTGCAGGGACTGGCATTAAAAAATGTCAGTCTGCTGGTAAAGGATGGAAAAAAGAAGATTTATGAAGGCTTTGGTGAAATGCTCTTTACCCATTTTGGAATCAGTGGGCCTCTGGTTCTTTCTGCCAGCAGTTTTTATGCAAAAAAATCCTGTCAAAAAGAGGTTAGCGCCTATATCGATCTGAAGCCGGCTCTTACCGAGGAACAACTGGATCGACGTTTATTGCGGGAATTTGAGGAGCATCACAATAAGCAGTTTAAAAATGCTCTGGACAGGCTGCTGCCGTCAAAGCTCATTCCTGTAATCGTTAAAGTGAGTGAAATTTCGCCCCAGAAGAAGGTGAATGAAATTTCCCGGGAAGAAAGGAGGAGACTCCTGTGTCTCATGAAGAACTGGGAGATGACGATCACCAAAACGAGAGGCTTCACAGAAGCCATTATTACCCAGGGAGGGGTTGCCGTAAAGGAGGTAAATCCTTCCACCATGGAATCCAGGAGGATTCCCGGCCTGTTTCTGGCAGGAGAAATGCTGGATATTGATGCCCTTACGGGGGGCTTTAATCTACAGCTTGCCTGGTCCACCGGATATCGAGCAGGAAACAGTCAGGAACCAGAGGCGACATAAGCAGATATAGAAAGATAAAGGAGAGAGACATATGGGATACAGTGTAGCTATTGATGGACCGGCAGGAGCAGGTAAAAGTACGATTGCCAGAGAAATAGCCGGAAGGATGAATTTTATTTATGTGGATACAGGAGCCATGTATCGTGCCATGGCCTTGTATTTACTTCGCCTGAATATCGATCCCGGAAATAAAGAAAAGGTGGAAGAATACTGCCAGAAGGCAGATATATCCATTGCCTACGACCAGGGAGAGCAGGTGGTGCTGTTAAATGGGGAAAGGGTAAACGAGCTGATTCGCAGGGAGGAGGTAGGCAATATGGCTTCTGCTACCTCGGCCTATGGAATGGTTCGAGAAAAGCTGGTAGCCCTGCAGCAAAAGCTGGCAGAAAGTGAGGCGGTGGTTATGGACGGCAGGGATATCGGCACCTGTGTGCTTCCTCATGCTGATGTAAAAATTTTTCTTACTGCCAGCAGTGCGGTAAGAGCCAAACGCAGATATGATGAACTGGCGGCCAGGGGACAGGAATGTGACCTGAAGGAAATAGAAGCCGATATAGTGGAGCGTGACAGGCGGGATATGGAGAGAGAAATCAGTCCTCTTAGGCAGGCAGAGGATGCTGTCCTTGTAGACACCTCCCGGATGGCGGTAAAGGAAGTGGTGGATACCATAATGGAGCTGATTCGTCAAAACAGGGAGAGTCAGACCGGAAAACAGACAGGCTCGGCTTAAAAATGGCCGACTGGGAAGGAATAGGATAATTAAGGAGAAAATGGAAATAATAAAAGCAAAAAGTGCAGGCTTTTGTTTTGGGGTAAAAAAGGCCATGGAAGTGGTGTACCAACAGCTTGAACAGGCAGGAGAGCTTCCTATATACACCTTTGGACCGCTGATTCATAATGAAGAGGTGGTCAAGGAGCTGGAGGCAAAGGGAGTGAAGGTGATTGAAAACCAACAAGAGCTGGAAAATCTGACGGAGGGAATAGTGATCATTCGCTCCCATGGAGTAAGCAGGGAGATTTATCAGATCATGGAAAAAAACGGGCTCACCTGCGTAGATGCAACCTGCCCCTTCGTCAAGCGGATTCACCGTATTGTAGAAGCAGAGAGTGCCAGGGGGAAAAGGATCGTGATCATCGGTAATGACGGACACCCTGAGGTAGAAGGCATTAAGGGCTGGTGTAATCTACCGGCAACAGTCCTGGAAGGAACCGAAGAAGCACAGAATTTCACCTCCGATCCGGAGGAGAAAATCTGCATTGTTTCCCAAACGACATTTAACTACAATAAATTTAAAGATTTAGTTGAAATTTTTGTGAAAAAAGGTTATGATATTAGTGTTGTGAACACTATCTGCAATGCTACAGAGGAGCGTCAGACGGAGGCACAGGAGATTGCAGCCAAAGCCGATGCGATGATTGTGATAGGTGGAACACATAGCTCTAATACTCGTAAATTGTACGAGATATGTAAGAATGAGTGTGAGAACACCCATTTTATACAGACACTAGATGACTTGCATTTAGATCTTCCTAAATCTGTTGGACTGGTGGGTATTACGGCTGGGGCGTCAACCCCAAACAATATTATTGAGGAGGTTCAAAATTATGTCCGAATTAACTTTTGAACAAATGTTAGAAGAATCATTCAAAACAATCCATACGGGAGAGGTAGTAGAAGGTACAGTCATCGATGTAAAACCTGAAGAAATCGTTCTTAACATCGGCTACAAGGCAGATGGTATCCTTACAAGAAGCGAATATACCAACGAGCCTGGCGTGGATCTTACTACCATTGTAAAGCCCGGAGATACTATGGAGGTTAAGGTATTGAAGGTGAATGACGGAGAAGGTCAGGTTCTTCTTACCTACAAGCGCCTTGCAGCAGAAAAAGGCAATAAGAGAATCGAAGAAGCCTTCAACAATCAGGAGGTGCTTACGGCTAAGGTCGCTCAGGTATTAGACGGCGGCTTAAGCGTAGTGGTTGAGGAGGTAAGAATCTTTATCCCGGCCAGCCTGGTGTCCGATACCTATGAAAAGGATCTGAGCAAATATGCAGGACAGGAAATCGAGTTTGTTATCACCGAATATAATCCTAAGAGAAGAAGATACATCGGTAACCGTAAGCAGCTTGTGGCAGCCAGAAAGGCAGAGCTGCAAAGAGAACTGTTTGAACGGATCCATGAAGGTGATGTGGTAGAGGGAACAGTAAAGAACGTTACCGACTTTGGTGCATTCATCGATTTGGGTGGAGCAGACGGTCTGCTTCACATTTCTGAAATGTCATGGGGAAGGGTAGAAAATCCTAAAAAAGTATTTAAGGTAGGCGATACCCTTAAGGTTCTGATTAAGGAAATTTCCGGCAGTAAAATTGCGCTCAGTCTTAAATTTGAAGATGCTAATCCCTGGAGGGATGCAGCGGTTAAATATGCGGTAGGAAATGTGGTAAACGGAAAGGTTGCTCGAATGACCGATTTTGGTGCCTTTATCGAGCTTGAGCCGGGGGTTGATGCCTTGCTGCACGTTTCACAGATTTCCAAAGAGCATATTGAAAAGCCTTCTGATGTACTGAAGGTTGGAGATGAGGTAACGGCTAAGGTTGTAGATTTTAATGAGGCAGATAAGAAAATCAGCCTCAGCATAAAGGCTCTCCTGACTCCTGAGGCTGAAGCAGCTCAGGAAGAAGAGGATGCAGATGTCGTTTCTGTAGATATTGATGCGGTAATCGCAGAGCAGGAATAAGATTAGAAAGAGAAAGGGGCTGTTTTAACAGTCTCTTTTTTATCAAAGGAAGAAAAGAGTGCAGGAGGTCATTATGGCGGGACATGACTATGAGTATTTTAAAAAAGAAATATATACTTTAACAAAAATTGATCTGAATGCCTACAAAGAGAACCAGATGAAAAGAAGGATCGATGCGCTGATTGCAAAGAACAAAATTGTCGGTTATGATAATTTTGTAAAGGCAATTAAGGTAGATAAAAAGCTGTTTGAGGTCTTTGTCAACTACCTTACCATTAATGTATCAGAATTCTACCGCAACCCGGATCAGTGGGTGGTTCTTGATAAGGATATTATTCCTTATCTGATTGGTAAATTCGGGAAGAATCTGAAAATATGGAGTGCTGCCTGTTCTACAGGTGATGAGCCTTATTCTCTGGTAATGGCCCTTTCGGAGCATCTTCCGTTGAATAATATTAAGATCATTGCTACAGATATTGATAAGCAGGTGATAGAAAAGGCCAAGGTTGGGCTTTATAATGAGAAGAGTATTGCTGCTGTTCCCGAGAAAATGAAAAAGAAGTATTTCACCAAGGTGGGGGCATCCTATCGCATTAGTGATGAGATTAAGTCCAGAGTTGAATTTAAGGAAAGCAATCTCTTGAAAGACCCTTATCCAACGGCCTGCCATTTGATTGTCTGTCGGAATGTATTGATTTATTTTACAGAGGAAGCTAAGGATGATGTTTTCCGTAAGTTTCAGAAATCCCTGTCCAGGGGGGGGATTCTGTTTATCGGAAGTACAGAACAGATCATGAATTATAAAGAAATGGGGTACGGAAGGAAGAATTCCTTTTTCTACATAGCTGAATAGTGATAAAAAGGCGGCTGCAAATGGTTGAAATAATCGGTTTGCAGCCGCTGTGTACATTATTTGCAATCGGAGGCTGTGTCCTTTTCCGACCTGGAATCCCCTTCTGCAAGCCTGGAAAGAAGGTGAGAGGCATAGAGGGAGAAGGCTGCCCGGTTACCCTTCAGCTCTTCCGTCAGTTCGAAGAAAAGAAGAGGCGATTTATATTCTCTTTTAAAGAAGGGTTCGAATACATAGTCCCACTGGGGAAGATAGGAAGAGAGCTTACGGGTATAACAGGTAGCCGCAGTGGCCTGTATCCGGTGGGTTTTATCTACAAATGAAGCTACAGACTTGTGTATGGCCATATCCTCGTGAGGAAGATAGTAGTAGTTTTTATAGTCTGCGTAGAAATATTTTAATTCTTCCGTATAGACAGGAACACGCAGAATAGCCTCTTTATCCTGACAGCGGAAAAATACGTCTGAAGCATGGGTAAAAAGTGGAACAGGAACGGCCTGTACGAGTTTAAGATGAATCATCAGCTCCTGCTTCTTTTTACCATGGTAGTCCTTGTAATGATTGGCCTGTACCTTATGTACACTCAATGAGTCGTTAAATAGATCCCAGTAGGAGAGAATGGGAACGATTTCCAGCATTCCCTGTAAGTCATCCCGGTTATGAAGAAGGATAGGCTCCAGAAGCTGATCAAGGGGATCATCCGTATAGTCTCTGTACAGGGAGATCAATTCACCACCGGAAAATTTGTCTTCCCGATTCAATCCGAGAAACTCTTCCAATGATTTTTGCCTGCCGCTTTTCAGCTTTAAAAAGTGCTTGTAGGGGAAAATTCGTTTGTATATATCGATTCCGGTAAATTCATCGAAGGAATAGGGAAGCTGCAGGCAGGAGATCCTCCCCTTCAAAAAAGGCAGATCGAACTGATTGCCGTTAAAATGAATCAGCGTGTTAAAGCCCCTGGCAAATTGGAAAAAAGCCTTAATGATCCGAGACTCCTCGTTCTCCTTTTCGGCAAACCACTGAATACCGTTCCAGCAGCCATTCTGGTAGTAACAAACTCCAATCAGAAAAACACAGGCATACTTTGGAGAAAATCCGGTAGTCTCGATATCTAAAAAGAGAATTTTTTCCAGTGGTGCAAATACAGAAAGATCATAATTTAATTGTAAATTCGTGAACCTATAATTTAATGTTTTCATAGGTATCATTTTAGCATATTTTGTATTTTTTAGTAGTATTTTTTCAAAAAAAATAGTATATTTATGTTATGGGTTTTTTACCGTTAAAATCAAAAGAAAAGAAAGAGAAAGGTATGGTAATGAAATGGCAAAATTAACATTCGTGGGTGGTATTCATCCCTATGATGGTAAAGACCTGTCCAAGGACAAGCCCATTAAGGATATACTGCCTAAGGGAGATTTAGTCTACCCTCTGTCCCAGCATATTGGGGCACCGGCAGTCCCTGTCGTAAAAAAAGGGGATCATGTCCTCACCGGACAGAAGATTGCAGAAGCAGGAGGCTTTGTTTCGGCTCCGATTTACGCTACCGTTTCCGGTACCGTAAAGGCTATTGAGCCAAGACGGGTAGTCACCGGTGATAAGGTGATGAGCATCGTCATTGAAAATGATGGTGAATACGCAGAAGTCACCTATCCGGAACCCAAACCTTTGGAAGAAATGAGCCGGGAAGAAATTCTTGACTGCATCCGGGATGCCGGAGTAGTCGGTATGGGAGGAGCAGGCTTTCCTACCCATGTGAAGCTGGCAGTGAATGAGCCGGAGAAGATCGATTATGTGATTGCTAACTGTGCAGAATGTGAGCCATATTTAACCTCGGACTATCGCAGGATGCTGGAGGAGCCGGAGAAGCTGATCGAAGGGCTTAAGGTTTCCCTGGCACTTTTTCCCAATGCAACGGGTATTCTGGCGGTGGAGGACAATAAGGAGGACTGTATTGCCCTTCTGAAAGAAAAGACCAAGGACGAATCCAGAATCCTGGTTAAGGGTCTGAAAACCAAGTATCCCCAGGGAGCAGAAAGAACGCTGATCTATGCGACTACAAAGCGCCAGATCGATTCCAGCCGTCTGCCGGCTGATGTGGGCTGTGTAGTGAATAATGTGGACTCAATTGTGGCCATATACAATGCAGTTTATCACCGCAGACCTTTAATGGAGCGAATCGTTACTATCACGGGAGACGCCATTGCCAAGCCCCAGAATTATCGGGTGAGAATCGGAACCAACTACCATGAACTGGTAGAGGCGGCAGGCGGATTCAGAAAGGAGCCGGCAAAGATCGTTTCCGGTGGCCCTATGATGGGATTCGCTATTTTTGAGCTGGATGTGCCTACTACCAAGACAGCATCGGCGCTCTTGTGCATGACCAAGGATGAGGTTTCTCTGTTGGAGCCCTCCGCCTGCATAAACTGCGGAAGATGTCTGGAGGTCTGTCCTTCCAGAATTATGCCTAATTTGCTGGCCACCTTAGCTGAACAGCATAATGAAGAGGCATTTTTGAAAAATGAAGGTATGGAATGTTGTGAATGCGGCTGCTGCAGCTTTGTCTGTCCGGCCAAACGCCATCTTTCCCAGAATATAAAATCCCAGCGTAAGATTCAACTGGGTAAAAGAAAGAAATAGGAGGCCGGAGCATGAGTGACTTAAAGAAGGTATCGGCGAATCCCCATATTCGCTCTAAGATAACGACCAGCACCATTATGCTGGCAGTGGTTATTGCTTTACTTCCCACAACCATATACGGAATCATCAATTTTGGGATGAAGGCGGCAGTATTGGTTGTGGTAACGGTGGCAGCCACAGTATTAACGGAATTGATATTTGAACTGGCAATGAAAAAGAGAGTTACCATAGGAGATTTTTCTGCTGTGGTGACCGGTCTGTTACTGGCCTTGAACCTGCCTGCAAGTGCACCCTGGTGGATTGGTGTCATTGGTGGAGTTTTTGCCATCCTTGTGGTAAAGATGCTGTTTGGCGGTCTGGGACAGAACTTTATGAACCCGGCCTTGGGTGCAAGATGCTTTTTGTTGATTTCCTTCACCTCGATTATGACCAACTTCGAGAGTGATGCTTATACAGGAGCTACCCCTCTGGCGGCACTGAAAATAGGAGAAAACGTAAACGTATACAATATGGTCATCGGAAGAGTAAACGGTACCATTGGAGAGACTTCCATGATTGCTATTCTTGTTGGTGCGTGTATATTACTGCTGTTAGGAATTATTGATCTGCGTGTGCCAGGCACCTATATCGTAAGCTTCGTCATCTTTTTGGGGCTTTTTGGCGGTCAAGGCTTTGACTGGAACTTCATTTCTGCTCATCTGGCAGGGGGGGGATTAATGCTGGGTGCATTCTTTATGGCTACCGATTATGTCACCCGTCCGATTACCGTGAAGGGCCAATACATCTATGGTGTACTGCTGGGACTTTTAACCTGCATTTTCCGTGTGTTCGGAGCCAGTGCGGAGGGAGTTTCCTATGCCATCATTATCGGCAATCTGCTGGTACCCCTGATTGAGAAAATGACCCATCCGACAGCATTTGGTAAAGGAGGGGCAAAGAAATGAAGAATATGTTAAAAGATACAGTAATTCTGTTTGCCATTACCTTAATAGCAGGCCTGCTTTTAGGAGTGGTATATGAAGTGACCAAGGATCCGATTGCAGCGCAGAAGGCAAGGAAGAAAAACGAAGCCTGCCAGGAGGTATTTGCGGATGCGGCTACCTTTAATCCTCTTGAGGTGGTGATAGTTGAAAAGAAGGAGGAAGCCGCAAATGAGGCTGATGCAGCCAGCGGTGCTACTGTTTCAGCCACTGGGAACGGGGATGTAGATGCAGTTTATGAGGCTGTGTCCTCCAATGGGGAGCTTTTAGGCTATGTTCTGGAGGTGACCACCCATGAAGGCTATAACGGCGATATCCAGTTTTCCATGGGTATTCGTCTCGATGGAACGGTCAATGGAATTTCGCTGCTTTCCATCAGTGAGACACCCGGTCTTGGTATGCAGGCAGAGGCAGTCCTTAAGCCTCAGTTTGCAGGGAAAAAGGCAAGCTATTTTGAGCCGACCAAGGTAGGGGCAGTGACGGAAAACCAGATTGATGCGATCAGCGGTGCTACGATTACGACCAATGCGGTTGTCGATGGAGCGAATACCGGACTTAGTTATTTTCAGAGTGTGTTAGGAGGTGGGAAATAATGAATAAAGCAGGTGAACGACTGATTAACGGTCTGTTAAAGGAAAATCCCACGTTTGTCCTTATGCTGGGTATGTGTCCCACGCTGGCTGTTACCACTTCGGCAATGAATGGGCTGGGTATGGGACTTACCACTATGGTGGTGCTCGCCCTCAGTAATATGATGATTTCCCTCTTAAGAAATATTATTCCCGAAAAGGTAAGAATTCCTGCATTTATTGTAGTAATTGCATCTTTTGTTACTATGGCTGAGCTTTTGCTGGAGGGATTCATTCCTGCCTTGTATGATGCATTGGGAATCTATATTCCTCTGATCGTGGTAAACTGTATTATTTTGGGAAGAGCAGAGGCTTATGCTTCCAAAAATTCAATTATTCCTTCTCTTTTTGATGGTATCGGAATGGGATTGGGATTTTCTCTTGCTCTTACTTGTATCGGTGCGATCCGTGAGCTTTTGGGTGTAGGAGAGATTTTCGGTGTACGCATTATGCCAGGCTCCTATGTACCCTTCAGCATCTTTGTACTGGCTCCCGGTGCATTCTTCGTTCTGGCTGCCTTAACAGCGATTCAGAACTATGCAAAGATCCGCGGAGAGAAAAAGGGCAAGGATATGTCCAAGATCCAGTCCGGCTGCAGTGAGGATTGCCTAAGCTGCGGAGACGGCGGATGCAACCACAAATTCTATGATGACCAGGCAGGAAAGGAGGAAGCGTAAATGACAGAGTTATTACTTATTGCCATAGGCTCTGCACTGGTAAGCAATGTCGTATTAAGCCAGTTTTTAGGGCTGTGCCCCTTCCTGGGAGTATCTAAAAAGGTGGAAACAGCGGCGGGAATGAGCGGAGCGGTAATTTTCGTTATCACCCTGGCCAGTGCGGTGACCGGAGTGATTTATAAGTTCGTTCTGGTAAGGTTTAACATTACTTATTTGCAGACCATCGTATTTATTCTCGTTATTGCGGCTTTAGTGCAGTTTGTGGAAATGTTCTTAAAAAAGTTCATGGTGAGTCTGTACGATTCACTGGGTGTTTATCTTCCTTTGATTACTACCAACTGTGCTGTACTGGGTGTGGCGATCAACAATGTAAAATACGATTATGACATTCTTACCGGTATAGTGAATGGCTTTGCCACGGCAGTAGGCTTTGCCATAGCAATCATCATTCTGGCAGGTATTCGTGAAAAAATGGAATACAATGATGTACCGGAAGCTTTTAAAGGAATGCCCATCGTCTTGATTACCGCCGGATTAATGGCTATTGCCTTCTGCGGATTTTCAGGTCTGCTGTAAAGGAGGTAGAAAGAGATGTCAGGAATTATTACAGCAACCGTAGTGGTTGCAGTGGTTGGCTTATTCATTGGTTTGTTTTTGGGTATTGCAGCCATTAAATTTAGAGTAGAAACAGACCCCAGGGAAGAAGCTGTTTTAGCCGTTCTTCCTGGGAATAACTGTGGTGGATGCGGATTTCCGGGCTGTTCCGGACTTGCAGCAGCCATTGCTAAGGGCGAAGCTGCGGTAAATGGCTGCCCTGTCGGAGGAGAAGCGGTGGCTGCCGAAATCGGAAAGATTATGGGAGTATCTGCAGAAGCCGGTACCAAGATGGTTGCCTTTGTGAAGTGTAAGGGTGATTGCGAAAAGGCAAAGATCGATTACGACTACACCGGAACTCTGGACTGTGCCATGATGGCCTTTGTTCCGGGAGGAGGACCAAAATCCTGTAATTACGGATGTCTGGGCAACGGAGACTGTGTGAAAGCCTGTCCCTTTGATGCCATTCATGTGGTGAACGGTGTTGCTCTGGTGGATAAGGATGCCTGCAAGGCCTGCAACAAGTGTGTAGTTGCCTGCCCGAAGAATTTAATTGAGCTGGTTCCCTATAGTGCAAATCGGCTGGTAGCCTGCAGTTCAAAGGATAAAGGACCGGATGTCATGAAGGCCTGTGAGGTAGGCTGTATTGGCTGTCAGCTTTGTAAGAAAAATTGTCCTTCGGATGCCATTACGGTGGAGGATTTCCTTGCTAAGATTGATTATGAAAAGTGTACAGACTGCGGTGTTTGTAAGGAAAAATGTCCGAAGAAGACGATTATTTAATGAGAAGAGGACAGCAGGATGCGGCAGACAAATGACTATGAAGATAATAGCGGCGGGCTTCCCCTCATCGGTATGGCATTGGGGGTTTCCTTCTTTGTTTTGCTGATTTTGCTCCTGGTAGTTTCCCTGAATAAAAAAAACAGCTCACCAAGCCGCCCTCAGGCGGCAGCGGTGAGCAGTGAGGAAGAGGATACTACAGATTATCTGGCAGGGAGCAATTTGGTAGCCAGTGATTTGGGATTCTGGGATATGTATCCTCCTGAGGAAGAGACCTCCACGGTAACTGAGGAAAAGACCCAGGAGGAAGAAACCACTACTGAAGAGGATCCTGCTACTGACGGAAAGCACGTACAGGTAACCCTGAGAGACGGAACTACAGAATGGTTGGAAATCAACCCAAAATGGAAGAGAAATACCTATGATTTCAGCAATCTGGTCAGTAAGAATAACCTGCTGAAATATTATGCAGACGGAAAACAGGCTTCTTACCTGGGAATTGACCTTTCCCGTTATCAAAAGGAAGTGAACTATGGGGCGCTGAAAAATGAGGGAATAGATTTCTGCATGATCAGGGTAGGAGCCAGAGGGTATGAAACGGGAACGATCCAGGCTGACGATATGTTTGAAACTCATATTGCAGGGGTGACACAGGCAGGAATTGATGTGGGATTATACTTCTATTCCCAGGCCATTACGGAAGCAGAGGCTGTTGAAGAGGCCAACTATCTGCTGAGCAGAATCGGCACTCATAAGATCACCTATCCCATAGCCTTTGACATGGAATATGTAGAAAATGATACTGCCCGGATTGAAACCCTGACCAATTCGGAAAGAACAAAGATTGCTCTGGCCTTTCTGAAGCGTATTGAAGAAGCAGGCTATACAGGGATGCTTTACGGAAATAAGGAATGGCTGCTGAAGCGTATTGACCTGTCCCAGTTTGAAGAATACGATATCTGGCTGGCACAGGAGGCAGATATACCGGATTATCCATATACCTATTCCATGTGGCAATATTCCCGGAAGGGAGAGATCTACGGGATAGATGGCTATGTGGATCTGAATATCAGTTTTGTAGATTATTCAGCCCGGTAAGTTTTGGAGAAATAGACAATCTGGAATAGATATCAGCGTAAACAGAAGGTGTAATGCCTTCTGTTTCGTTTTGCATAAAATTTTTTTGGCAGCCTTTTTTTCTAACCACATCCACAGCCTTGTTGTAGGCGATGGCGGCCTCCAGGGCGCTGTCATAATACCCGATGGTATAGTTTCCTTTAAGGTGAAGTACGGCTTTGAACATCTTTTTTCCACGATACTCTACTGCCGATACTCCCTGATAGGGATTTAAAATCTCAATATTTTCATAGCGGTAATCGTGGCAATCGCCATTGACAAAACGATAATCCTTCCCTTCTACCGCATAGTTTTTTATTCCATATCGATTAGGAAGATTCAGTTGCATACCATAATGAGCTACGAACAGATGGCCTTTACGGCGGGAAATCTTGTGGGAGGCATAAAAAAACAGATCATCAATATCGAAGGTAAGCCGAAGATTTTCTTCCAGATAATAATGAAAGAATGATGCCCGAACATAAATGGGCGTAGAAAAATAAATATGATTATCCCGAAAATTGCATAAAATCACCCATTTTTCAAAAGGCAGAGCATGACCCAGGGGGTGTTGAGAATAGCTTTCAAGAGTGATTTCAGGGTGTTTTAAAAGCTCAGTAGCCTGCTGGTAGGCTCTGTGCGCTTCCAAAGCAGTAGGAAAGCTCCCCAGACTGATGTGTTTATTTTTAAAGGTACAGGAAGAACGATAATAAAGGCTTCCATCTTTTTTTCGACTTTCAAAGCTACCGGGCAGATTCATGGGCTTCCTCCAAAGCAGGCAGGTTATCTTTTGAACAGCGATTAGTGGGTAAAAATAAACTCAGTCCTTTAATCTTTCTTTTTCAACCTTAACACTTCCGTAAAAATTTAGAAATATTTTTTCTACCTGCTGTATAGACTATTATTGTACAAGTTTTTTTCCCATGCGTAAAGCTCTTAAATTTTAACCATTAATAGGGGAAAAAAAGAAATATGGAGGTGACTATGTATAAACGTTATGCCACCCTGTTTGTTCTGTTTTATCTGGTGATTGGAACAGGCTGGTTGTGTGTACAGGGAATTTTTGTGGATAAACAGGCGGTAAAGGAAGCCTTTATGCTGGTAAATGACAGCAGTGGGGAGGTGCTGCAGGCAACCAGCTATCTGGGAGTAACACAGGAGCAGGTTTCCACAAAACGGGTCTTGGATATGAATGTACTGATTCGGAAAAACCGAATCGAGATTACCCAGTCAGAATATGAAAATCTGCTACGCATAGTTGAGGCTGAAGCCGGTGGTGAGGATAAGAAAGGAAAGATGCTGGTAGCCAATGTAGTATTGAACCGGGTAGAGAATGAAGATTTTCCGGATACGGTAACGGAGGTGATTTTCCAGTCTGAAAATGGAACGACACAGTTTTCCCCGATAAGTGACGGAAGATTTTATACGGTGAAGATCAGTCAGGAAACAAAGGAGGCAGTGGATGCTGCCCTGAGAGGAGAGGACAATTCACAGGGGGCTTTATATTTTGTGGCAAGGAAGGCGGCAGATGACAATAAGCTGCGTTGGTTTGACAAAAATCTGAACAGACTCTTTGCCTACGGAGGACATGAGTTTTTCTCCTGATATTGAAGTTAAAAACAAGTTGTGATAAAATGAGCCATGAAAATAAAGGCTGACGGCACTTTGGAATGGAGGAAAAAATGGAATTGTTATATAAAAGCACCAGAGGAGGAGAAGAGAAGGTAACTGCTTCCCAGGCAATTTTAAAGGGACTGGCCTGTGATGGCGGATTATTCGTACCGGAGAATATCCCCCAGTTTACGACAGAGTTAAAGGCCTGGAAGGATTATGGCTATAAACAGGTGGCCTATGAGGTAATGAGTCTGTATCTTACCGATTTTACACAAGAGGAACTGATGGAGTGTATTGAACGGGCCTATGATGATAAGTTTGATACATCGGCTATTGCTCCTATAGTAGAGGCAGATGGCGCTTTCTATCTGGAATTGTTTCATGGTGCCACCATCGCCTTTAAGGATATGGCATTGTCTATTCTTCCCTATTTAATGACTACCAGTGCCAAAAAGAATAAGGTGACAAACGATATCGTTATTCTGACTGCTACCTCCGGCGATACAGGAAAAGCAGCGCTGGCTGGGTTTTCCGGAGTTGCGGGAACCAAAATCATTGTGTTTTATCCCAAGAATGGGGTAAGCCCGATTCAGGAGAGGCAGATGGTTACCCAGAAAGGAGAGAATACATACGTTGTAGGGATTCAGGGGAATTTTGATGACGCACAGTCGGGAGTGAAGAAGATTTTCGGAGATAAAGAGCTGGTGGCTCTACTGGAGGAAAAGGGGTATCAGTTTTCTTCTGCCAATTCCATCAACATTGGCCGTCTTGTTCCTCAGATCGTGTATTATGTCTATGCTTATCTTACACTGATCAGGGAGGGAAAGCTGAATGAGGGAGAAACAATCAATGTGGTAGTGCCTACAGGGAACTTTGGCAATATTCTGGCAGCCTATTATGCCAAGAATATGGGACTTCCCATAAATAAACTGATTTGCGCCTCCAATGACAATAAGGTGTTGTATGACTTTTTTGAGACCGGATGCTATGACAGAAACCGGGAATTTATCCTTACGGCATCTCCCTCAATGGATATACTGATTTCCAGCAATCTGGAGCGTCTGATTTATCGTATAGGCGGAGAGGATGCGAAGAAGAATAGCGAATTGATGAACAGTCTGGCCGGAAAGGGAAGCTATTCCATTACAGAGGACATGAGAAAGCAGCTTGAGGATTTTGCAGGAGGCTACGCTTCTGAGGAGGAGATGGAAGCGAAAATTAAGGATTTATATGAAAAAACAGGCTATGTACTGGATACGCATACGGCGGTGGCAGCCTCTGTATATGACCAGTATGTTTCCCGTACAGGAGACAGGACAAAGACGGTAATTGCCTCTACAGCCAGTCCTTTTAAATTTGCCCAAAGTGTATTAAAGTCCATTGATCCGGCATATGATAAGCTGTCTGATTACGAACAGATCGATGTACTGGCTAAGGTAGCCAATGTCAGGATACCCAATGCCATTGAGGAAATCAGAACCGCCCCTGTTATCCATGACCACGTTTGCCAAAAAGAGGAAATGGTGCAGGAGATCAAACATTTTTTGGGTATCTGACGATTGAAGAGGGAAAGCAAATAAGGAGATAAAAGCCGAGTATGGATGTGGTGAATGGTATCATTCTGGTTTGTGGCATATTTATCCTTTACCAGACGTTTATGATGAAAAAAGAGAAGAGAATTCCCGAGGGAGTATTCGTGACCAAAGGAACGGTAATTGCTTCAGATGCAGATGTAGAGGGCTTCATTAACTATGTCTGCAAAAAGAGTATTCTTCTGGGGATACTGGGCTGTTTAAGTGGTATAGGAGGATTGCTGGAGGAGTCATACCCCCGGTATTCCATACTCTATTCAGGAATCAGCATTGCGTTTATGGTATGGCTGGTGGTCTTTATGGTCGTTATCCGCAAGGCACAGAAAAAATATTTAAGGGCTGTCTAAGCAGCCCTTTTTTTCATACACGAATTGAACCTGTACGCTTTCTGTCATCAGCGTTCCTTCATCTGTCTGTAAACCCGATCCTCACATACGCTCTTGTAAGCGGGGCGGATAATCTTACCGTTATTGGCCAGCTCCTCCATCCGATGGGCACTCCAGCCGGAGATACGAGCCATGGCAAAAATAGGAGTATATAATTCCATGGGAAGCTCCAGCATATGATAAACGAAGCCGGAGTAAAAGTCCACGTTGATGCTTACCCCCTTATAGATCTGGCGCTCCTTTGCAATAACCTGAGGAGCCAGCCGTTCTACCATGGAGTAGAGAGCAAATTCCTTTTCCAGTCCCTTTTCTTTTGACAGATCCTGAACAAATTTCTTAAATACGACTGCACGGGGATCGGATTTGGAATAGACCGCATGGCCTACACCATAGATCAGTCCTGCCTGATCAAAGGCTTCCTTATGAAGCAGTCTGGCCAGATAGCTGCTGACCTCATCCTCATCCTCCCAGTCAGAGACCTCCTTCTTCATATCCTCAAACATCTGTACTACCTTGATGTTTGCACCGCCATGACGGGGACCCTTAAGGGAGCCGATAGCTGCTGCAATAACGGAGTAGGTATCCGTTAACGAGGAAGAAACCACATGAGTAGTAAAGGAAGAATTGTTTCCGCCTCCATGTTCCATATGAAGAACCAGAGCAATATCTAAAATTCGTGCTTCCAAAGGGGTATATTTGCTGTCAGGGCGCAGAATATGTAAAATATTTTCTGCGGTAGACAGTCCCCACACCGGCTGATGGATATGAAGGCTTCCGCCGTCATGATAATAACGATAGGCCTGATAGCCATAAATGGAAAGCAGAGGAAAAAGGCTGATGAGCTGAAGAGACTGTCTTAGTACGTTGGGAAGAGAGGTGTCGTCTGCCCGATCATCATAGGAATACAGGGTCAATACACTTCTGGCCAGCGTATTCATCATGTCTCTGCTGGGTGCCTTCATAATAATATCTCTTACGAAGCTGGTGGGAAGGCTGCGGTAAAAATAAAGCAGCTCCTGAAATTCGCTTAACTGCTTTTTGGTAGGAAGCTGGTCAAATAAAAGCAGGTAGCTCACTTCCTCAAAGCCGAAGCGATTTTCAGAAGAAAAGCCCTGCACCAGATCCTCCACATTGTATCCACGGTAGAACAATTTGCCATGAATGGGAACGGTTTCGCCATCCACGACCTTAGAGGCACGAACGTCTGAAATGTTGGTCAGTCCCGCCAGGACACCCTTACCGTTCAAATCTCGCAAACCACGTTTTACCTCGTATCTGGTAAACAGCTCAGAGTCAATAATACCGGCTCTTTCACTTAACTTTGCTAATTGTACAATATCAGGGGTAACCTCAGAATAGATATTGGAATTCGTCATCATCATTGCCACCTTTCTCTATTAAGATTTGATTAATTGTACCGTTGCAGTGTAAAATACTACAGGATATCGGTAAATTTCATTTGTATAGAAAAATCCAATATGCTACAGTGTAACATGATAGTTAACTTCTTGACAAGGAGATTAAAGGAGTTTACAAAAATTTAAAAAATGAGTTATGATAGAAATACAGTCAAAAAGAAAGGAAAAGAAACCGTGGAAAGTAAGGAAAGAATTACTGCATTACGCAGCTTAATGAAAGAAAATCACATCGATTATTATTTTATCACTACCTCTGACTATCACAATTCGGAGTATGTGGATGACTATTTTAAGGCAAGAGAGTATATGTCAGGCTTCACCGGCTCCAATGGAGACCTGCTGATCGGTGCTGACTTTGCCGGTCTGTGGACTGATGGAAGATATTTTATCCAGGCTGAAAGAGAGCTTGAAGGGAGTGGCATCCTCCTGTTTCGTATGGGAGAGGAGGGGGTTTGCGGCATAACGGAATATCTTACGGAGCATATTGAGCAGGGGCAGACATTGGCCTTTGATGGAAGGTGTGTTTCGATTCAAATGGGTAAAAGGCTGGAAAAAGCAGTAGAAAAAAAAGAAGCTCATATTCTCTATGAAGTTGATTATATAGAGCGTTTATGGAAGAACCGTCCTTCCAGAAGAGCCAGTCAGGCCTTTCTTTTGCCCCATGAGCTTTGTGGGAAAAATCAGAAGGAGAAGCTGGAGCTGGTAAGGACAAAGATGGAAAAGCTGGACTGCTCCAGCCTGGTATTAAACAAGCTGGATGATATAATGTGGCTGTTTAATCTCAGAGGAGGAGATGTAGAATGTAATCCTGTGGCCTTAGCCTACAGCATTATCACACAGAAGGACTGCTTTTTGTTTTTACAAAAGGCTGCCCTTACCGATAAGGTAAAGGAAGAGCTGGCTGCCTCTTCAGTAGTGCTGAAGGATTATGACCGGTTTAATGAGGAGCTGGAGCAAATCCCGTGGGAAGGAAGGGTGCTTTTAGACAAAGAAAACAGTAACTACAGCATTTATAAGCTGGTGGAAAAGAAAGCAGAGGTGGTTTTGGGCACCAATCCGACCCAGAAGCTGAAGGCCATTAAAAATGAAGTGGAATTGGAGCAGATGAAACGGGTATATTTACTGGATTCGCTGGTGGTCTGCCGTTTTATGCGCTGGTTAAAGGAAAATGTGGGAAAAATCCCCATGACAGAGCTTTCGGCAGCCCGGTATATGGATCAGCTAAGAAGAGATACAGAAGGCTTTTTGGATCTGTCCTTCCCCACTATCTGTGCCTATCGGGAAAATGCAGCTATGATGCATTATCAGGCAACCACTAAGCAGGATAAGGAGATTCAGGCAGAGGGGATGCTGCTGATCGACTCTGGCGGTCAGTATATGGGCGGCACCACAGACGTCACCAGAACCTATTGTCTGGGAGAAGTGACAGCGGAAATGAAGGATCATTATACCGCAGTGGTCGTGGGTATGCTCCGTCTTTTAAATGGGAAATTTTTATATGGCTGTACGGGGCGGAACCTGGATATTCTGGCCAGAGGTCCCCTGTGGGATATGGGAATCGATTACAAGTGCGGAACAGGCCACGGTATCGGCTATATTCTTAATGTCCATGAGGGTCCCCAGAATATCCGGTGGCGCTTTAGTGAGGGCATGGAAGAAGTCATTCTGGAGGAGGGAATGGTACTCTCCAATGAACCGGGCGTATACAAGGCCGGAAGCCACGGAATCCGTATAGAAAATATTATGGCAGTAAAAAAAGGAATAAAAAATGAGGATGGTCAGTTTATGGAGTTTGAAGGACTGACCTATGCGCCTATTGATTTGCAGCTTATTAATCCGGATATAATGGAAAAAAGGGATATCCTGAATCTGAACCGTTATCACCGTCAGGTATATGAGAGAATTGCACCCCTGATGACTGAGGAGGAAAAAAACTGGCTGCAGGAGGTAACCAAAGAAATCTGATTGACGAGGAAATAAGGGGCAGATTATTCCCGCAAAGGGATTGCAAAAAATTTCACAAACCATAGGGAACACGTTGACTTTTGTGGGATTATCTGCCATAATATTCCTTGATAGATTAAACAAGGAGGAAAAATCATGTCGACAAAAGCATATTATCCCATTTCCGAAATTGGAGCAGGCAAAGTAGGGTTTTCCAGAACCCGTTCGATCATTGAAGCTGCTTTTTACGGAAATAATGTAGTGAAGGTAAACACCTTGAAGGAAGCTTATGAACTGGCGAAGAATTCACCCGGTACGATCGTTACTGATATGCCTATTAAGGATGGTGAGACCTTTGGTTTGGAGAAGGATGCCAAGGTATTGCTGTTTAATGATGGTGCGGTTACCGGGCGTTATGCTGCAGCCCGTCGGATCAAGGGTGAACCCGGAGTAGACGAAGCCAAGCTTGACAAGGTGGTTATGGATGCCATATACGAAACCCGTTGGAAGACCATGTACCATGCAGAATGCTTCGTTGGTCTGGATCCTGAATTTATGGTTAAGGCTCATCTGCTTATTCCCGAAGGAGAAGAGAACATTCTCTATAACTGGATGATCAACTTCCAGTATATGTCCGATGAGTACGTTAAGATGTATAAGGAGTCCAAACCGGTGGGTGACGGAAAAGAACCTGACATTTATATTTTCTCCGATCCTCAGTGGGTGCCCGGTGACAGACCTGATGTAGACTACAGTTGCTTAAGCGATCCTCTTACTCTTTGCTATTTTGACACCAATCAGAACTGTGCAGCTATTCTGGGTATGCGGTATTTTGGTGAGCATAAAAAGGGAACCCTGACCATGGCCTGGGCATTAGCCAATAGAAACGGTTATGCAGCCTGCCACGGCGGACAGAAAGAATATACTCTTTCCGATGGCTCCAAGTTTGTAGCTTCCGTATACGGCCTGTCCGGTTCAGGTAAGTCCACTCTGACTCATGCAAAGCACGGCGGTAAGTATCCTATTACCGTATTACATGATGATGCGTTCATTATCAATACCGATACCTGTTCCTCCGTTGCCTTAGAGCCTACATATTTTGATAAGACCTCCGACTATCCTACCGGATGCCCGGATAATGAATATTTGTTAACTGCGCAGAACTGCTCCGCAACTCTTGACGAGAACGGTAAGATTCAGTTAGTGACCGAAGATATTCGTAATGGCAACGGCCGTGCGATCAAGTCCAAATTATGGTCACCTAACCGTGTGGATAAGATTGATGCTCCTGTAAATGCTATCTTCTGGATTATGAAGGATCCTACCATTCCTCCGGTAGTAAAATTAAAGGGTGCTGCACTGGCTTCCGTTATGGGTGCTACCCTGGCAACCAAGACCTCTACCGCAGAACGTGTGGCTGCAGGAACCGACTTGAATGCTTTGCGTATCGTTCCTTATGCTAACCCTTTCAGAACCTATCCACTGGTTAATGACTATGATAAGTTCAAGAAGCTGGTAGAGGAAAAGAATGTAGATTGCTACATCATCAACACCGGTGACTTTATGGGTACCAAGGTTAAGCCTGCGGATACTTTGGGTATTTTGGAGACCATCGTTGAGGGCAAGGCTAAATTTGAAAAATGGGGTAATTTCGAGGATATCGAAATTATGTATGATTGGGCAGACAAGACAGCAGACTTTACACCTGATTTAGGAAATGCTGACTATGTGGCTCAGTTGAAGGCTGCTATGCAGAACCGTGTAGATGCGGTTAAGGGCTTTGCAGAAAAGAAGGCCGGCTATGATAAGCTGCCGGATGAGGCTCTGGCTGCAGTGCAGAAGCTGGTGGATGCCCTGTAATCCATGTGAATTAAGCTGAGAAGTGTTTAGAAAGAGGCTGTATGCAGTGTACAGCCTTTTTTCATTCTTATCACAGCTTTGTGGTTCGATTTTAATATTATTTCCAGTTGTATTTTTCATCAGGATTGGATATAATATAACTAGCCTGAGGTGTTGGATATTCTGTTATTTTTGAACCTACATTAACTTTAAACGGGATTCCTATATCACTCTGTGGCTGTCAAGCCCTCACTTCTTTGGAAGGATTGGAAGGGAAGGCAAAAGCAGTTTTGCGGTCACCCACCTAGCATCGCTAGGAGTCAGAAGGCAGAGATCCGCATTTCAGGTATTATACCAAAGAGAAGAAGCAGCCGAGACAGGCTGCTTTAATCATGTCCAAAGAATTTTTCATGAAGGAGAGAAAATTGGAGTTTCATCAAAAAAAGACGCTTTGCCTATTGCTTATCATTCTTTTGTTTATCCTGGCTCTTTTCCCAGCCCTGCTGTTGAAAAAAAGGCAGCCTGCAGGAGAGTACATAACCACACAGGAAGTACAGGTGCTGACGATGCTTTTAAAACAGGTCTGGCAGTCCTACGAGGCAGAAGACAGCCTGAATCTGGAGGAGGAGCAGGCTTCGGCAAACGAAAATGCCCTTCCTAAAGCGGAGTGGAAAATGGTTCTGGAAGAGCTTGAACAATTGACTTCCTCCTGGAAGGAGGGAAGTCTAACCTACGGTCAGTTTTTAGAATGGAAAGCTGTAACAGGGACTGAAGAAGCGCTGCCGGCTGATTTTGATTCTTCTTATCAGCCTTCTTTCTTTTTGTTAAAGAAGGATTGGTATGCCTTTTTTAACGGGCTGTGTGAGAGAATAGATCCTCAGGGAAGGATCAGAAGAGAAGAGCTGCTGATTCTGGGTGATCATAACCGGGTAAAGGATATTGAGGGAGCACCTATTCAGGAAAACCAGCTTTTTTCTCAAAACGGCCTGTGGGAGAATAATTTGCCCTTTGCAGAAGAATTACTGCAGAAAAAGGGAGAATATATCACCTATGAGAATTGTCTGTGGGGATTGATCGGTTTTCAGGACGAAGGAGAGCTGGAAAATGTATGGGTAGTGGAAGCAAAAGGCGAGGAATTAGTTTATTTTTATGGTAATCATGAGATCACCTCTCTTCCGGGCAATTTTCCTTCTGTTCCCGGTGAACTGGTAGCCAATCTTTATTTTAGTCAGGGGCGGCTTGATAAGGTCAGGGAAAAGACGGAGAGAATCAGTGGTCAGGTGCTGAAGCTGTCGGACAGTCAAATTGAGCTAAAGGAGCATGGAACCTTTGAATTGGCAGATTCCGTTCAGTATTACCGACTTTATGACCGTCTGGAAACGGTGGGAAGAAACACAGTCAAAATCGGGTATGACTTTGCTGATTTTGTGGTGGAAAACGGAAAGATTCAGGCAGGACTGCTGGTAAAGGATGAGCAGATGGAAAACATCCGGGTTCTGATTAAAACCTCCAATTTTGACGGGTATTACCATGATCAGATAGAGGCGGTTTGTGATGTGGATATGGAGCTGATTTATGGCAGTCAAAGTCAGCTTATTCCTGCCGGTGAAAGCCTGAAGCTGAATGCCGACAGTGAATGGTTTAAGGAAGGGCGAATTTATCTGAGGCCCACAGTCCTTACCGGAAGAACCCGATTTTCTACCATACAGCGCAGCCAGCAGGAACAGGGATACCACGGTAGCTTTGAGCTGGAAAAAAGAGATGAGGGAATTCTTTTGATCAATGAGGTTTTGCTGGAGGAGTATCTTTATGCCGTTGTCCCTTCGGAAATGCCGGCCTATTATCCTATTGAGGCATTGAAGGCTCAAGCCGTCTGTGCAAGAACCTATGCTTATGATAAAATGCTGAATTCCTCATTAGGCTCCTATGGAGCTCATTTAGATGACAGCTCCACCTTTCAGGTTTATAATAATATCAGGGAAAATACCAGCACGACGAAGGCAGTGAAGGAAACAAGGGGACTTTTACTCTATCATCAGGAGGAATTGGCAAAAACCTATTATTATTCTACCTCCTGTGGCTTTGGAACAGATGATGCCATATGGAATCGGGAAGGGAGAACTCAGATTCCCTATTTACAGGCCAGAGAAATGACCGAAGAAAAAGCACAACTCGCAGCAGAGGAGCTGACGGGGGAGGACACATTCAGAGCCTATATCGACCAGGGCTTTTCCAGGCATTTTGAAGCCCGGGAACCATGGTATCGATGGACCTATGAGCATCATCATATAGAACAGCTTCTGAAGAACCTCAGAGCCAGACAGGAAAAGTACCCCAATGATATCCTGATCAGTGAGAACGGGGGGAATTTTGAAACAGGAACAATCCCCGAGCAGTTTAGCCTGACCGACATCAAGGTAAATAAACGGGGAGCCGGGGGAACTGTGGAGGAACTGCTGTTTATCGGCGATCAAACACAGATTCTGGTACGGAAGGAATTAAATGTGCGGGCAATATTGACTGATGGAGAAGCCCGTGCAGTCTTACAGGATGGGAAAACCTATGCCTGTGGGAATCTTTTACCCAGCGCCTTTTATTATATCACGATGGAAAGTGCGGAGGGAAAAGCCACAGGGATAAAGCTGTTTGGCGGCGGCTTTGGACACGGTGTGGGAATGAGTCAGAACGGAGCCAAAAATCTGGCCGATAGGGGTCGAAGCTACGATGAAATTCTGCTGTTTTATTACACCGACTGCCAGGTACATGAACCTGCATCAAGAGGAGCTTAATGTGATCCCAGAGCTGAATCTGAAATTTGGCTCGTGCTTTTCAGCGCAAACGCTTCAGAATGGAGATAGTATAGTGAAAAAAATGTATAAAATAGCCATGGGCTTCAGCCGACTTTTACGGAACAATGATGTCAGCTCCTATGCCTCCAGCATAGCCTTCTTTTTGTTCCTTTCTATGATACCCGTACTGATGCTTCTCTGTGCGGCTATACCCTTTACCCCTCTGACGGAGGCAAATCTGATGATGATTTTAACGGAGATCGCTCCGGATAGTATGGATCCGATGATGGTTTCTCTGGTAAGTGAGGTTTATGATAAGTCTGCCGGGATTCTGTCCTTTGCCATTATCATGACTATCTGGTCTGCGGGAAAAGGGATGCTGGCTCTGATGAGAGCCCTGAATGCCACTAATGGAGTAGTGGAAGAGCGGAGCTATCTACGTCTTAGGTCAGTAGCCAGCTTCTATACCGTGGTAGTGCTAATGGCCATTCTCATTACGCTGTGTATGGGGGTTTTTGGAAAGCAGATTTTTACCTTTCTGTTAAAAAAATTTCCTATTTTAGAAAAAGGAATTTCCTTTTTCAGCCATTTTCGCTTTTTATTTGTTCTGCTTTTCCTTGTTTTGGCGTTTACCTTGCTGTATACCTATATTCCGAATAAAAAAATGAAGCTACTGTACCAGATACCGGGGGCTGTTTTTGCCGGTCTGGCCTGGATCATATGCTCCTTTGGATTCTCCCTGTATCTGGAATACTTTAATACCTTTTCTGCCTATGGCAGCCTGGGAACGATCATCCTCTTTTTGCTGTGGCTGTATCTCTATTGCTATATTTTACTGATTGGCGCCAATATCAACGGATATCTGAAACCTCTTTGCAGCTTCCTTGCCGGTAAATACAGAGGAAGGGGTTAGGAGCGAAAGTAGTGTCTGCTGATTAGGCTTAAAATACTTGATTTTACTGACTTCTACCAAGTTTTCTGATATAATATTTGCAAGGGTTTCAATAAAATCAAATCGTTTTTCTTGCAGTTTTCCTGCATAATTTAAGGATAAAGGGGCTAAAGCAATGTACAAACCAATCGACAAGTTACAGCATTCATTTTTGAAGTAAAATACGCCAAGCTGTTCCCCAGTGATACAGGGAATGTTGCCAAGCCTCTTCGTATGGCATTAGGAGCCCTGATCATCCAGACCAAGTTCCAGTATTCCGATCGTGAGCTTGTAGAACAGATTACAGAGAATCCGTATCTGCAATACTTTATCGGGCTTCCCGGCTTTCGGGAGGAAGCTCCGTTTGATGCAAGCACACTGGTTCTTTTTCGCAAACGCATTTCAGCTGAAATGCTGATGGAAGTAAATGAGTATCTTCTTGCCCACAAAGATGCTGACAACAATACACCACCATCTTCTGGAAACTCCGATGATACTGACCCTTTAAAAGAAGACACAAACAAAGGAACATTGACCCTGGATGCAACCTGTGCACCAGCAAATATCCGTTATCCCCAGGATATTTCACTCCTAAACGAAGCAAGGGAAAAGCTGGAAACCATCATTTACCGTTTTTGCAAGTCCTATAGTCTGCCACTGCCAAGACGTTATAGAAAACGTGCCAGAAAAGATTATCTGGCCTTTGCCAAAAGTAAAAAGCATAGTGCAAAGAACATCAGAAAGGCACTCCGCAAACAGCTTGGTTACGTTGCAAGAGACCTGGGCTATCTGGAGAAGTTCATGAGTGACGGATATGCCATGATAGATAAAGAAATTAGTTTGTATCTGACTATCATCACATTGTATGAACAGCAGAAGTACATGTACGATAATAAAGTACACTCAGTGGAGCATCGTATCGTAAGCATCTGGCAGCCATGGCTTAGACCGATTGTCAGAGGGAAGGTCAAAGCACCGGTTGAATTTGGTGCAAAATTCGATCTCAGCCTTGACAGCGAAGGCTATGGGCGTATCGAAAAAATATCTTTCGAGGCATACAACGAGAGCACCTGTCTGCTCAAAGCAGTAGAACGTTTCAAAGAGCGTACCGGTTATTATCCGGAACGTGTCCTGGCCGATCAGATATACCGAACCAGGGAAAACAGGAGCTATTGCAAGGAGCATGGGATCCGGTTATCCGGTCCAAAGCTGGGCAGACCAGGAGCTAAAACAAGAGTATCAGGATAATACCGATAGAATCGAAGTGGAGCGCACCTTCAGCCTGAGCAAACGCTGCTACGGTATGAGCTGCATTACCACAAAACTGGAAGAAACACAGTTGACTTCTATCGCATTATCTGTATTCGTGATGAATCTGTTTAGGGTTCAGAGGCGAATACTTTGTGCTCTTTTGCATCTGTTCCGATTCTGGCATGACCAGAGCAGATGTGAGGGTTGGAAGCTGCAGATATCTGCTTAATCAGCAGACACTAATTATTTTTATTATCGTTTATATGAGATGGGTGTATTGGATCATGGAATTGTAGGTGCGGATGAATTTTTCTCCAGATTGGTTGTCAATTATGTAAAAGAGTATAGGATAATGGCAGCAGGGAATTTCTTCAGGGAAAATATTTATGAGTTTCATAACGAGCGTGGACTTCATTTTTGTAGTGAACAATTAAAGCTGTTTGCTTATATAGCAGATTGTATTGCGTCGCATAATATGTATATGGCAGACGATAATGAAGGGCGTATAGCCAAGTACATGGATTATTCTCTAAATTGTTTGTTGCCGGATGAGTTTGAACCCATATCATACAAGGATAATCCGCTTTTATTCATTCTTTGTGTTGCTGATACAATTGAACCAAGCAAAAGGTTTACGAACTATCATAATGAAAATGTATTAAATTTAATATCAATAGAATATAGTTTAAAGGACAATTTTTTGTATGTAGAGATAGGTGAGGAATTGTATGATAGTGAAGCTGGGCGTAGATATGTGTCTGATATATATGAGTTGGAAAAGTGGTGTGATATTAGGACAAATGTTGCATCTAGAAGATTTTAAGGGTATTTGTTTGGAGGGTAGATAATACTCTATCCAAAATATGGAAAAATGTATGTTATGTGAGGAACGAACAAACCGTATGTTCTGACTGTACAAGGTGAAATATAAATTGTAAAATGAACATAGTATAAAATAGTAAATAATATGTAGAAAAAATTCATAGGTAGGTGTATAATGTTAATTCCTAGTTGATGATGTATTATTAGGGGATGAGCAGGATGTATAAAGAAACATATAGAGAATTGAGTCACGGAACAGATGAGGAATCAGCTGCGAAAATAAAAGCTAATGGTTTTGAGATACGAGGTCGTTCTGACAGTTGGTGTGGGCATGGCATCTATTTTTATGATATTAAGAAAAAGGCATGGTGGGCTGCAAACAGAAAATGTGAGGAAATAAGAAAGGAAACTGGCAAGAAATTTAAGCCGGCAGTTCTTTTTGCCGATATTATTGATATAGATGATGATAAAATCTTTGATTTGCGAGCATACAAAGATTTGTGTGATTTTGAAGAGGGAATAAGCCAATTGTTTGGTGAATACTCATTTGAATTATCTGGTATAGAAGATGTAGAAAAAATTATTATGCTAAGAGCACTTTTTATTAGTTATTATGCAGATAGAAATGACAAAAAATTGGTTATAGGAAATTTTCGACAGCGCCCACAACCAATATATGAACATGCCATAGAATTTTCAAATAGTTTGGATATGATATTTGGTATAGAAACCATATATTGTGTTAAAGATAATGATATAATTGAAAATATTCATTAAGGAGGATAAGCAGATGGAAAAAATGGTATTGGATGATTTTATAAGATACGCAAAAGAACAATTTGATTGCGAAATTTCTGTGAAGAAGTGCGACAAGCCAGATACTTTTGCTAGTATTTTTGGTGCGAGCTTTCTTAATGAAAAAAATTGTGTAGAAATGGTTGATGGTTTTGAAAGCGATGTAAGTTACGAAAATATTTCTATTGATGTGCAATTCGTTATTGATGACGGAATGAGTGCCGTATATAGTAGTAATGTTGGACTAGCTGCATAAAGAGGTACATATGGAATTAAGTAAGATGAAATCTAATTTAAAAATGAATAATTTATATTTTAGTTCATGTTCTGTAGAACGAGCATGTAAAGTGGAAAACGGTGAATGTAAAGCTGATTTACAACGTAATATTACAAAAACTGATGAGCATGAATATGATGTAGAATTGGAATTATCAGTACAGAAATCTGATTTATCGGTGTCAATTATTGCAAAAGCACATTTTGAGTATGAGGCGGAAACGTATGAAATGGAGGAGAATATCGTAAAAACTAACACAGTTGCGATAATGTTTCCGTTTATTCGTAGTCAAGTTACTTTATTAACTACACAACCAGGAATGACTCCAATAGTTTTACCACCTATAAATACAACAAAATTTGAGTAATATTAACCAAAATAGCGGATGGCTCGTGAGAGCCATCCGTCTACTATATGGTGCGATGAATTTAAAATGGTTCCAAGCTATCCTCCGCATCCACCCATGTCTGCATCTCACCATCTAGAGCAAGCCGGGCTATTCCAGCGGATTGTCAATTGCCAGAGCATTCAGACACCGTTGGGAATTAGAAGTAGTCTGTATCCCGGATTCTGCTTGATTGCAATCAATCCGGAGGATGTAGCCGTTATAGTGGTTGATATCGATGCTGTTGTGCATCGGGTTATATTCTGCGTGTATCAATTTCATTGTTATCAGTCCTTTCATTTGAATTGGAGGTAAAAAGCCCATGGGCTTATTTGGGACTTGAAAAACTTTTGAAATAGATAGAATGATCACAAAATGTATCATTATATAAAATGAAACATCACTAAAAATATTCAGAACAATATAAGTTGTGATATTAACAGTTGTGTTGCTACTGGAACATATGGCGACCTTGTAAGTAGTGGGCAAAAGGATGCACACCACATTATTCAAGATGCGGCTGTGAGAGATATCCCAGGATACAATCGAATGGATGCACCGGCAATACAACTTGATGGTTCTTCTAATGTTGTTGGAACAGAACATTATTATGCAACAATAACCCAGAGAAGAACAGGGGGAGGAACATATGGTGCAGAACGGGGGATTGCATATATGTCGCTAAGAAAAGCAGGATTGTCTGTGGATAATGCAAAGGCGACAGTTAGAGGCGCAGATGATTATTTTATGGGTCAACTTGGACTAACTTTAGATTCACCGACAAGAATTCCAGGCAATAGGAGACAATAGAAATGAATCAGTTACTATTTGATGCAAGTATAAAGATTGTAATATATATTCAATCTAATAATTACAATAAGTTAAATGAAATGAACTGTTTAGAAAGAGTATCGGAAGAGTGCATAATTAATACTTTAAAGGACTATGGAGGGATATGGGATGCTGTAAATGAACAAGGATATATGAAATACTTTCAATACATCCAAATCAAAAACCAAAATAGATTCATGACATATTTGGACATGATTATTGATGGAGAAAGGAGCGATCTAACGCTTACTTGCGAAATCGAACTAGAGAATGATAGAGTTGTAAAAATCCTAGTTGATGATTTGCATGTGCTATAAGTGTTATTTTGAAATAATTAGACCGATTTTCAAACACAACAATTATGCAATATTTCTCTTGACGAACCCAATGGCACGAACAAAGGGGGTGTAAGGGGGATGAAAAATCCCCGTAATACCTAAACAAAAACATAGAATCGGGAATGTTTTATTGGCGACAACCGCCATGGAACATTCTCGATTTTTCTGTTACATGGCAATCCTGACAAAATTGTCCCCAAGCATAACAAATGTCTAAACAGTAGAAAAGATTATGTCATGTCAAGTTTCGCCCAACGGCTCTGCCGGTGGGTGTTTTCCGACGTATGTCATCTGTGGTGGCATACGCCCTTTAACCTGCACTATTTTCGACCCTACTTATTTTGGCGGTGTCTTAAGAAATCATGTTTTTTACATTTCCCCAACAAGGCTAAAAATTTCCATTATGGGTACGACTTCGCTCTTAAAATCGCACACAGGGGCAACACAGGCTCTTACAAGGGCAAGAGAAAGATGTTTTGTATGCTCGGATAGTGAAATTGTGCATTATTACCATTTTTCTTCTGTTTTTGCTCTATGGCATAAAGCCAATTCTGCTCATTTTTAGTGGTTCAAATAAAAAAATTCGCTCCAAAATAAAAATTCAACTTGCCCAGCGGTGGATCAGGGTACTGGTGGGAGAGGCTGCAGATCCCCTGTTTTGCGGCAGACTAAGATGGATCGAGCAACAGCAGGTGAAGGGTAACCACC
>SFDP01000053.1 GCA_004558185.1 Lachnospiraceae bacterium
CTGAATACAAAGATGCTGTACATGGAAATCCTAAAAAAGGCATTGTAGGAGATGCAAGAAAATTAATTAGTGCATATTCACTTCAAGATAAAGACGAATTCTTTGCAGAAGCATTCACTCATTACAAGATGCGTGAATTTGGGTATGACATGTCAAAAGCTATTGAGTACGGAAATGATTATACATATCCATCAAAGGTTGTTGATTTAGTTGATAAGTATTTTAAGAAAACATCCTTTGAAAATGCCAGTAAAAGTGGTACAATCAAGATGGATTTACAGTTTTTTGCAGAGGACTTATCTAAACAAAGCTCCCAGAGCTTATCGAAGGGAATAAAGTCTTTAAATAAGCGAATAAAGGAGCATGAGGATAAAGTTGCAAACCCACAGGCTTACATGAAAAATTGGGATAAAGCGTGTGAGCAAGAAAAAATTGGAACTGTAGATGCTTGGAAAAGGGAAATAGAAAGATACAAAAAACAAGTAAGTGCAAGAATAGATGAATTAAAGGAAAGGGGCGATTATAATGACTGATGAAACAATGAAATATATTATCGAATGTATTGTTGAAAATGCCAATGATGCTTCAAAACTGCCACGAAATGAATTTAATGATGCTAAGAGGCTTGCATATTACGAAGTAATTAATACAATACAAGGTCAGCTTGAAATAAATGGAATTGCGCTAGGGGATTATGGATTGGATTTTGAAATAGAAAAGATATTGTGATTCCTCTGTTTTACGACACATTGGATAATGAGCGCAAATAAAAATCTTCTTGACGGTTTCCATATTTTGTGCAATGATGGTAAAGAGGGCACAACATGAAGTATTTTTGGTATCCATGCCCGTATTGCAAGGGCAAGATGTTTATGGTCCGGGAAGATACAAAGCTGGTCAATTTCCCCGGATACTGCAAGAAATGTAAAATTGAATCAGTAGTAACGATAGAGCCTAAGAGCCGAGTAGTTAAGTCAATGTGATTTAGCTTTCGGTTCTTTTTTTATAGGTTTTTGCTGCGAATTTTGGCCAGCAGTATAGCGGATTAGTGTAAAGGCAGCATAGCGGTCTCCTCGGCCGAAGGAGTGGGCTCGATTCCCTCATCCGCAATCCCATATCGCAGAAAGTGCGATTCAAAAAATCATTTTAGGAGGATGCAATGAAAAACATTTTTGAAATCATGAAGGAGTATGGCTTGGAAGTTCCGGCAGAAAAGCAAAAGGAATTTGAAAAAGCGGTACTTGAGAATTACAAAACTGTTACTGATTATGATAATCAGACCCAGAAGCTGAATGCAGCCAATGATACGATTAAGGCGAATGATACTGTAATGAAAGATTTGCAGACCAAGCTGAATGCTTTTAAGGATGTGGATGTGTCGGAATTGAACGCTACAATCGAGACGCTTAAGACCGAAAAGGCCAATATCCAGAAGGACTATGAAGATAAGATTGCAGATCGTGACTTTAATGACCTGATAAAGGATGCTATTTCTTCTGCAAAAGGAAAAAATGCAAAAGCAATTACAGCACTTTTGGATGTGGACACCTTAAAGGCATCAAAAAACCAGAAAGAGGATATTGCAGCAGCACTAAAGACCTTATCAGAGGCAGAGGACAGCAAGATGCTTTTTGGAGAGCCTGATCCAAGCGTAGTGGGAACCGGTGACCCTATCGGAGTAGTAACCAAACCAGGCAGCCAGGATAGTGATGCGGCAATGCGTGAAGCTATGGGACTGCCACCAATCCAAGAAGAAAAATAGGAGGATAATTGAATGCAAAACACAATCGCATTTCCTAAGAATTACATTAGTAATCTGGATGAAGTGTACAGACTTTCATCCGTAACCGCAGACCTCACTTCTCCTGCCAGTATGTCAAAGGCAGGGACAAATGCCAATGAGATTGTTTATCCGCAGATTTCCGTAACCGGCCTTGGAGAATATGACCGCAATTCGGGTTATACCACCGGGGCAGTGGATTTGAAGTGGAAAACGGTTGCATTTAACTATGACAGAGGTACAAAAATCACCGTTGATGTAATGGATAATGAGGAATCCAGAAATCTTGCCTTTGGTATGGCAGGAGCTACCCTGATGCGGGAAAAGGTTGCCCCGGAGGCAGATGCCTTTACCTTTGCTACCATAGCCGCACTGGATAACATTTCCAAGACTCAGGGCACAATCGATAATGCCACTCAGTTTCTGGATGCGCTGCTGACGGCATGGACTAAGATGGATGAAGATGAAGTTCCGCAGGAAGGGCGAATGCTTTATGCAACGGCAACCCTGTTAAACAGTGTAATGGCACTGGATACTACAAAATCCAGGGAGATTCTTGCTAAATTTGGAGTAAAGAAGGTTGTGCCCCAGGCAAGATTTTATACGGTCATTGACTTACTGGATGGAAAATCTGGAGGAGAAGAAGCCGGACACTACAAAAAGTCTGATACCGGACATGACATTAATTTCCTGATTATCCATAAGCCGGCCATCATCAAATTTGATAAGCACGTTGCAAGCAATATCATTCTGGCATCGTCTAACCCTGATGCAGATGCAGATATTATCAAATATCGTAAATATGGACTGGTAGATGCCTATGCCAATAAGAGAGCGGGCATCTACCTGCACAGTAAAGCGTAGGAGGTGGAATATGCGTACAGTAGGAATGGGAGTAAAGAAACCTGACACAGCAGCTGTTCTTCTTGAGAAAAGAATTGAGGAACTGGAGAAGGAAAATAAGCAGCTTAAGGCTGAGATTAAGAAGCTGAAAAAAGAAGGTAAGGCAGAATCCGAACCGGCTGAACCTGAATAAGAGTAGGAAGGAGGGGCTGTAATGTCACCTTTAGTAGATTGGGAGTATTACAGCTCCACTCATGGAAAAATAACCGAGGAAGGATTTGACCATGCTGAATCCCTTGCAGAGAAGGAAGTAAGGCTGGTGGTAGGATGGGCTCGCTGGCAGACAATCAGCGAAGATGCGTTTTACTATGAACAGCTTCGGGATTGTATTTGCAATGTCATGGATAAGATGGCAGAAGATGCAAAATCCGGCAAAGGCAAGGGTTTGGTTTCGGTCAGTAATGATGGGTATTCGGAAAGTTATGCAGTGCAGACTGAGGAACAGCTTAGAAACGAGCTGCAATCCTCTATCAGAGCCTGGCTTTCCGGTACCGGATTGGCAGGTGCGTATTGAACTCCCTATTCAATGACACCATAACCATTTATAGCAAAATATCTGACTCTGAGTGGAAACGTACTGTTGTAGAAGGTGTGCAGTGGTCGGACAAGGCAGAAAAACAGAATCTTAATGGAGTAATCAGCGTGGTAAGGTATGTGCAGATTACCTTACCATCTGGTACTTATGAAGGATTAAACCTGCAAGCTGCCAGAGAAGAGGATTGTATTGTCTATGGAGCGGTGGAAGATGAAGTGACCGGGCAAAAGGGAAACAGAATATCCAACCTTCTGGAAAAGTACCCCAAATCCGGCAGAATACAATCTGTAAATGACAACTCAAACAGAAATCATTTAAAGCATATTAAGGTGGTGGTTGCTTAATGGCTGATATGTTTACGCTACAGACACCAAAAGGAGAGTTGGTACGGATAAAAACGGAGTCTGGCGAAGTCAAAATGGAGATAAGATGGAATCCTGGATTCGGCCAAGATATGACAGAGAGAATCAATAGTACTCAGGCTTATATCGATTCAAAGTGCCTGGAATATTGCGATCCATTAGTACCAAAGGATACCGGAATCCTCAAGCAGTCTGGAATCATGAACACTCAAATAGGTACGGGTGAGGTGAAATACCGCACCCCTTATGCAAGACGTTGGTATTATATGCCGGCCAACTTTAATCAAGGTTCTGGCAGTGGAATGAATGCTGTAGGCAGAGGAAACTACTGGTTTGAAAGAATGAAGCAGCAGCATAAGGAGAATATCTTGAGCGGCGCAAGAAGAATAGCGGGAGCAGGAGGATAAACGGTGACCATATCGCAATATATTGTCGAGTTATTAAAAAACTATGAAGGGTTGAAGATTGAAACCAACCATGTGTCTGATGGCTCTGATCGGAATGGATTGTTCAAATCTCCGTCAAGGAGCATCAAGGAATATACAGATGGTAGCTATGAAATCACAGAATACTATCAGTTTTTAGCCAGACAGCCGGCGGCTTCTGATGATGATAGAAAGGAAGCAGATGAATGGCTGGAAGATTTAACCTATTGGGTAGATGATTTCATTTTAAATTATGCCTTTCCTCCCATTGATGGAAATAGGAGAGTTACCGGCTTATCCGTTACCGGAATACCGGCACCTATGGAAGAGGGGAAGAAGGATATTGTTTATCAGATGTCACTATCCATAACGTATTTAAGAGAAAGAGAGGTATTGTAATGGCATTGCAAAGATTAAAAAAGCACAGAACCATGTTGTTTATTGATGATAAGTCAAAAGATACACCTACCTGGCTTAGAATTGGGAAATCTACCGTCTACGATCTGGTATTAAATGCCCAAACAGAAGAAAATAACTTTATTGAAGATGAAATGCCATCTACGGACATTACCAATTATAAGCCGGAGATTTCTCAGGAATTGCAGTGCAATAAAGGTGATCCTGCTTTTGATTACATCTATGCTATGTTCTACAACCTCCCTACTGGAGAAGATGTAAAAATTCCAGCTCTGTTTGTGTTTGATGGGAATGTTGGAACAGAAGATGCACCGGAATTTAGGGCATGGAATGCAACTTCCACAATTACGCTGGAGCATTTCGATTCTGTAGCCGAGAAGATTTACTTCAAGCTCAATATCAACAGTATTGAAAGAGGAACAGTAAAAGTAACCGATGGCAAGCCTGTTTATACAAAGGCTGTCACTAAAAATGTAGTTACAGATGATGTAGGTATCTAAGGAGGAAGAAAACGATGGAATATACGATTATTGCTAATGGCAAAAGCTATGATTTACCCAAGAAAACAATATCTGTTATGAGTGCGCTGGATGAAGTGTCCAGGGTGGATGAGAATAAAAATCTGGATTTGCGGCAGAAATATGACAGATGCCACAGATTCATGAAAGATATTCTGGGAGAAGAATCCTGCAAGGAAATTTTTGGGTCTGAACATCTGGATGAAATTGATTTGTCCGAGATTACACTTGCAGTAAATAAGGTCATTGATGCTTATGAAAAGCCGGTGAATGACTATAATCAGGAAAAGGGTATGAGCAAGCTGAATAGTATTCCTTTTGAGAAGATTATTGCCCTCTCCAAAGCTGCTGATAAAATGAACGACTTTCCCGGAAAATGATAGATTTAACACTGAAGGGGTTGCCGAATGTCGTATGGATAAACGGCAGCCCATTTTCTATATATACGGATTATCGCCTGTGGATGCGTTTCGAAATAGAGGTAGGGAAATTAAAGAGAGGGCAGGTTATGGATATTTCCTATCTCTTTAAAAATGAAATGCCAGAGCGTTGCAATATCACAGATATGCTCTCTTTTAGCAGGCCTCATAATCCACTGCCACGATCGATAGGGAGCGGATCAGATGTAATAGCCATGGATTATGAACTTGATGGAGATTTGATTTATTCGGCTTTCCTTGGTCAATACGGCATTGATTTGGTGGAAGTGGAAGAATTGCACTGGCATAAGTTTCTGGCTCTGCTAAATGGATTAAATGAAGGAACTAAGCTAAGAGAGGTCATGGGCTACCGATGCTATGAAAAATCCACTGGTAAGGGTAAAGATATTTACGAGGAATTAAGAAGGGCTTGGGAAATCGAAAAGATAACAGAAGAAAATCAGGAAGAAATTGACAAATTCAACAGTTATTTTGAGTGAGGTGACAGCAGAGGGCTGATGGAAGTTTAATTTTTGATACAAAACTGGATAGCAGTGGTGTGGTTACTGGCGTTAAGAAGCTGGGAGGTACATTAGGCAGTGTAGCTGCTGGGGGATTAAAGGTTTTTACTGCAGGTGTGGCTGCTGCATCAGCCGGCGTGACGGTTCTTGGGAAAAAGGCGGTTGAAAGTTTTGCCGACTATGAACAGTTGGTTGGTGGAATCGAAACGCTTTTTGGTGCAGGAGGCATAACTAAGGTACAGGACTATGCAAAATCAGTAGGAAAGTCCGCATCAGAGGTTAAGAGCGAATTTAATATGCTTATGGAAGCCCAGACTCTTGCCTTGGATAATGCCAATAAAGCCTATGCAACAGCAGGGCTTTCCGCAAATGACTATATGGAAACGGTCACCAGCTTTGCGGCATCGTTAAAGCAAAGCTGCAAAGATGAATTAGAAGCAGCAGAAGCAGCAAACCAGGCTGTTATTGATATGTCTGATAATGCCAATAAGATGGGTACAGACATGACAATGATCCAGAATGCCTATCAGGGTTTTTCCAAGCAGAACTATACCATGCTGGACAACCTTAAGTTAGGGTATGGTGGCACTAAGGAGGAAATGCAGCGGCTTCTTGCAGATGCAGAGAAACTTTCCGGCATTAAATATGATATTAGCAATCTGAATGATGTATTCTCTGCTATTCATGTGATTCAGGAAGAACTTGGCATTACCGGCACTACTGCTAAAGAAGCCAGTACCACAATATCTGGAAGCCTGAATATGACTAAAGCGGCATGGTCAAATATGTTGGTTGCCATGACAACCGATAGTATGGACTTTGATACAGCGGTTAATAACCTTGTAGAAAGCGCTGCCGTTGCTGCTGAAAACCTTCTCCCCAGAATCGAAGCAACACTTAATGGAATGGGGAAACTGATAGAAGCACTTCTCCCGGTGATAATGGCCAGAGTGCCAGCAATTATTAACGATGTGCTTCCCAGTCTGATTCAGTCGGGAATAGGTATGATTACCGCATTAGTGGAGGGAATCCACCAGAATCTTCCGCAGATTTTTAGCTGTGCAAGAGAGATTGTTAATTCAATTTTAACAGGGATTGGTGAGATAGCCCCACTATTGTTTGAAATCGGATTCTCCATATTATTATCAATCGAACAAGGAATTACTGAGGAAATTCCTACTATTGTTCAGGCAATAGTGGAAATTATACCTTACATATCAGATGCATTTAACGAAAATGCACCAATATTATTACAGGCTGCACTTGATCTATTCATGGCAATCGTAGATGCGATTCCAATAATTATTGAAGGACTATCCGTAGTATTGCCTGATATTATTACAACCCTGCTTGTGTTCTTTCTTGAAAATATTCCAGTGATTTTAGATGGAGCGATTCAACTCCTTATGGCAATCGTAGATGCGATTCCAATAATTATTCAAGGGGTGGTAGAGAACCTTCCACAAATAATCACTGCATTTATAGATGGATTAATTGGTGCGGTACCGCAACTGCTGGAGGCATCAATAATTCTTTTGATGGCTCTGATAGATGCAATACCAGAAATTGTGTTATTACTAGTAGAAAACCTTCCACAAATTATTACGGCTTTAGTAGATGGTTTGGTTGGTGCGGTACCAGAAATATTCACGGCGGCAAAGGATTTGCTATGGCAAATTATTGAAGCGATTCCTGAAATCGTAACCGGATTGGCAGAGGCTATTCCTGATATTATTACCGGGATCGTGAACGGCCTTGCAGCCGGGGCAGGGGCTGTATGGGAAGGTGCTAAATCACTTGGAAGAAATATCATAGATGGTTTCAAGGATATGCTGGGGATACATTCTCCTAGTGCAGTCATGGAAGAGCAGGGAGACTATTTAACACAAGGTTTAGTCAATGGGCTTGCTACTTTGCCTGATCGGGCGATTGGTGCTATCAGTGGAATTCTTGATGGTATTTCACAGTGGGGAGTGGAAATTGTAAATAGAGCTATAGTGATTTCTACCTCTTTTGTTGATAACATGATAAACCTTATCAGTCAATTACCAGGGAGATTGTTAGAAATCCTCACCCAAATCCTTTCCAATGTCATTAACTGGGGAAACAATATGCTGCTGAAAGCCCAAAAGACAGGAATGGACTTTGTCAATGGCATTATAAACTTTCTAAAAGAGTTGCCTGGTAAAATCAGCACCTTGCTAAATGAAATCATAAAGAAAGTGACTTCCTTTGTCACTGACATGGCTAACAAGGCAACAGAGGCCGGGAAAGGATTCTTTAATAAAATCGTAGAAGCCTTAGCAGGACTTCCAGACAAAATGTATGAAATAGGAAGCAATATCGTAAGCGGCATCTGGAATGAAATTTCTGCAGGCTGGGATTGGCTTGTAGGAAAAGTGAAAGACCTTGCAAACAGCCTGTTCGAGGGTGCTAAAGAAGCATTAGATATTCATTCACCATCCAGGAAGTTTAAGTGGCTGGCTGAAATGTGTGTAGCCGGATGGGATGAAGGTGCGGAAGATCTGATGAATCCTGCTTATATGACCAAAAATATCAATGCCAGCCTTTCAGCGATGAAATCTAATTTTTCTGGAACGAAAGCTGCCGGAGTGGCTGGATATGGTGACTTTAAGCAGACAATCAATATTAACAGAGAAATATCTACCCCGGATGAGCTTGCAAGGGCTGTGAGGGTAGAAATGAGATATGGACTAATGAGAGGTGTACCGGTTGGATAGTAGGGTAAAAGTTAGATTTCTCAGAGAGGATAATAAAGAATTTCATATAGACGGTTCAGATTGGAAGCTGTTGGAGCTTGATGGTTTTGGAACTTTTGAAAATGACATCAATACGGTGGATAAGGCAATAGGAGACGGAGGAATCATTACTTCAGACAGGATTGCAGCCAAGGACAGAACTATAGTGGCAAAATCACTCAACCGTCATCTAAACGATGTACTCAGGAGAGAGGTTGGCTCTTTCTTCAATGCAAAGATGCTCTACAAGGTATATGTAACCTATATGGGGATTACCCGGTGGGGAGAGGGGAAAATATACAAGTACAGCCTCCCCACGGGAAATATCCATCAGGCCTTGGAGCTTACGGTCACTCTTTTATTTCCCAATCCTTATTTAAAATCTTATGAGGATTTTGGTCGTGATATTGCCGCACTTACACCCATGATAGGATTTCCCTATTTGTGCAATGTTGCTCCTGGCCATGTTTATGGGATTACCGGAGGAATTTATAATTTTGCCAAACAGGTAATTTTAGAGAATGACGGCGATGTGGAAACCTACTGCCGAGCCATTTTCGTGGCTAAAGGTGTGGTAACCAATCCTGCCTTGATTATTGGAGAAGATTATGTGAAGGTACTGGACATCATGCAAAAAGGTGATGTGATCGAGATGGATTTTACGAAAGACCCTCCAACGGTAAGGAAAAATGGAGTTAACTGCATCGGAAAATGTGACAGAAAATCCTCTTTCGATGCAATGAGTTTAGGGATTGGAGATACCGCCATACAGTATGATGCTGATGATGGTTCCAATCTTCTACAGGTGTCTATTTATTACAATAAGCTATATGCAGTGATGTAGGAGGTACATAATGGCATCAGGTTTTAATGTGATTGCTCTTGATGAAAAGTATCAGATCGTATCTCTGTTGAGATATACAAATCTTCAATGGAATAGAAAATACTTTGAACCGGGTACGTTTTCTCTTGAAATTCCATTGGAGCAATATAACTCCAATTACAAATACATTTACACTAAGGACAGGCCGGAGATGGGAAAGATCACTCAGGTTAATTATGTGGATCAGGGTTCCTATAGGGCTATCTATTTGAGTGGCTACTTTCTGGAGAATGAATTAAACAGGAGGGTTGTCTACCGTAATGGAACAACCAACATTGCTAATGCCCCAGCATGGGTAAATAAAACAGGCAATGCAGAAGAGGTTGCTTTTGCTTTCTTTAATTCATTTAAAGATGTGATCCTGTCTGATGGGAAAAAATGTCTTTTAGGGATAGATTCAGGGAAAAATCAGCAAAGAGGAAAAGCGGCAGCTCATGAGCGTTGCGGAGAATATCTGGGAAATAAAATTTATCATATTTTAAAGGCTTCCAAAATGTCCTACCGTATAAGCTATGACTTTCAGACCAGCAAGAAAGTATTCAGTGTTTGGAGTGGAGTTGACAGGACACAAGAGCAGATAGAAAACAACCCTATCATTTTTTCTACACATTATGGGAACATTAAAAAGCCAAATGTCTTGACAGATTACACTAATTATAAGAATGGGTGCATTGTTGACAATGAAAACGATGCAATAACGTATTCCCAAGTGGTTTTGGAAAGAACTGACATCAACGACAATCTGCAGGATAGTTTTGTCTACTTAAAATCGGCAATCAACCGTAATGACTATACATCTGATTCCCAATTTGTAGCTGCATTAAAATCAGAAGGATATACAGAGTTATCTGATCACGTAAAAACAGTCAACGTGGAATTTGATGCTATGGAGGGATCTTATGAATATATGATTGATTTTGACCTCGGGGATATATGCTCAATAGAGATACCAGAGATCAGCATATCAGCAGATGCGGTTCTTATTGGTTGTTACGAAGTGATAAAAAAAGGTACATGGGGGCTTACGCTTGAGTTTGGCACTCCCATTTTAAAGAATAGGAGGTAGGTAAAATGATAGGTTATCCATTAGATTCCCACATTTCATTTGATAAAAGTGGAATACCGGTATATGACCGGGCAATAACATCTGCTCCATTAAGAAAGCTAACGAAAAGTCTGTTTTCAGATGGAGTGCTGCCAAATCCATCTACAAACCTTCAAGTAATAGCAGATGGAGAAAAAATTAAGATCAAGGCGGGCTTTGCTCTTTGTGATGGCTGCCAGAAGTTACAGGAAGAAGATCTCTCTCTTTCCCTGCCAGCGGCTGATGGAACAAACAGCAGGATTGATACGGTCGTTTTACGCTTAAATAATAACGAAGATGTTAGGGAGTGTGAGTTTCATGTAATTAGTGGAATTGCAGCAGCATCTCCGGTTCGCCCCCAATTAACCCGTACGGAATCAATATGGGAGATTGGTCTTGCAGATATTAGGAGGAAAGCCAATTCCACAGAGGTGACTACGGCCAACATTGCAGATACCAGATATGAGACTTCAAGGTGCGGAATCATTTCCTCTATTAGTCGGTTTGACACTACTACTTTATATCAGCAGGTGCAAGATGATCTTGAACGATTCAGGAATGTAAGCCAAGTAGAGTTTGATCAATGGTTTGATACAGTGAAAAATATTTTGTCTGGTGATACTGCTGGTAATTTACTGAATATGATTAATACAGCGAATGATCAAATTGATGCTATTGCCGAACAGATTGGCAGTTTATCCAGTCTCAGCACAACAGAAAAATCTAACCTGGTAGCAGCACTGAATGAACTGAAAAACACTATCCCCACCAAAACCTCACAGCTTCAAAACGATAGTGGATTCAAAACCACAGATAACAACACCTGGAAAGCGAATACTGCTTCCAGTGAAGGATATGTGGCCAGAGGCAGTGGTAAGGCAAATATGGTATGGAAAACCGATTCCAATGGTAATCCGGCATGGAGACCAGACGCTACGGTAGCCCTTTTAGACACTGCAGAAACCATCAAGGCCAATACCGCTTCCGGGAAAGGAGCCGGGGCTTTGGGGGTAAAGGCATTGTATAACGAATTAAAAAAATCTGTCAGTGATGGGAAAGGTACTGTCGCATCTGCCATCACTGCAAAGGGTGTCGGTACCGCAGCAGATGCCACCTTTGCCACTATGGCAGCGAATATTCGGAATATCCAGACCACCAAGACCGTAGCCTATGAACTTCGTGTAGACGGAGGACAAAATTCAACAGCAACACTGACAATAGGTGGTCAGGTGCTTACGGTTAAACAGCCCAATTCCGGCTGGTCAGCTAATGCCATAACCGGAACCATTACCTTATAAAGGAAGGAAAGAAAAAGAAAGGAAACCAGTATGCTTAATTTAAACTATAGCGGGGAAAAAACCATACATAAAGTGGATTTTGATATTGTCAGCGAACATATCGTAAAGATTGTGGGTTCACTGCCAGCCAAAACCAAAGGCTTCACCCTGTCCAGAGAGGGAGAGGAGGACGACTGGGATTATTTAGGCTTTACCAACATCTACCAGCAGGGGGATGGGGAAATCCTGTTTTCTGATGATGGCTCAGTCTACATAAAGCCAAAACCGGTAGTGCAGTTTCTTGTGGAGGGGGGAGGGAGCCTTTCCGGGGAAGTCAGGCAGGAGGCAGAACGCTTTGAGCAGCTAATCCCTCCCACGGTAGAGGTGGAAGAAAACTATTCCTTTGCCGGGTGGCGGCCGGAGCTTCCTAAAGAGGGAGAAATCGAAAGGGATATGACCTTTGTGGCCAGTATCCGGTATGTTCCTACCTTAGAGGAAGCGCAGGAGGAAAAGGTCGTGGAAATGAATGCCATGCAGCAGACAGTAATCCATCAGGGGGTAGATGTAGAGCTGAGTGATGGCAGCATTGAGCATTTCACCTTAACCGATCAGGATCAGGCTTCCTTAATGGCTTTGCAGTCACAAGTTGAACAAGGAGCAGAGTTTGTCCCATGGCATAACGCTAATCAGGAGAACCACTGCAAATACTACAAAAATGCAGATATGGCAAAGATCGTACAGGCGGCTTTATCTTTTGTGATTTATCAGGTAACTTATTTCAGAGATTTACGGATTTATATTCGATCTCTGCAAACGAAAGAAGAGGTGGCTGCCGTTACTTATGGTATGCCTATTCCTGAAGCATACCAGAGCCAGGTACTTAAGGATATGCTGGCGCAGATGGAGGGAGGAGCGTAATGGAATGGATTTTATTCTTTATCGGCGGCAGGCTATACACCTGGTTTGAGCTTCTCTGGCGGGGCTATACCCACTGGACCATGTTTATCTTAGGTGGTTTGTGTTTTGTGATTTTAGGATTGCTGAACGAATACCGCTATAGCTGGAACATGGCTCTATTAAAGCAGGCCTTGATTGGAGCGGTGGTGATTACCGGCTTTGAGTTTGTCAGTGGCTGTATCGTCAACCTGTGGCTTAAGTGGAATGTCTGGGATTATTCCGACCTTCCCTTTAACCTGTATGGCCAGATATGCCTGTATTACTTTTTACTATGGATACCCCTATCCATCATCGGCATTATGCTGGATGACTGGATTCGCTATGTGGTGTATTTAGCCCTGCATAAAACGTTCCCAGGGATGCAGAAGCGGGAAAGGCCACACTATCGCCTACTCAAGGCATAAGAAAAGAAGAACACAAAGGAGGATTAACCAATGGAAGGAGAATTAGGAAGAGACTATGTAAGAAAGGATTATTTTGAGCAGGTCATTAACCGGATCATGGATGAAAACAAACGGCTCCATAAGCGGGTGGAGGAATTGGAGGATGAAATCAAAAAGCAGGCAGAAATCTCCCTCACCTTAGAGCGGTTTGCCATCAATCTGGATCATATCCTGAATCAGCTTGAGACACAGAGCCAGCGGCTGAAAAAGCTGGAAGAGGTGCCGTTAGAAACCAATAAGAAGGTGAGAGATGCCTTAATCAATACCATTATCGGTGGTGTGATCGGTGCCTTTGTGGCAAAGCTGTTGACCATGCTGTAGGAGAAAGCCAGTGAAGAAAAGGAAAAAGAAAGCCAGAAGGAGCAGCTTTAGCACCTTTACCAAAAAGTGGGTAAGCCAGCTTATGTATGTGGCTATGTTTGACATTCAACTGTCTTACCTGCTTGCCTTTCTGGGAAAGGAGCAGATTGCTGAGACCCTGTCCATTACGGTAGTGACGGAGATTATCGGGGTAATGGCGGTGTACTTTGTAAAATCCTTTCTGGAAACGAAGGAACAAGAGAAAATCAGAATACAGGAAAGAGAAATGGATAGCTGCATAGAAGCAGCGGAAAGCGAGGAAGAAGGATGAAATGGTTAGTAGAAAACTGGTATTTAATTGTGTCGGCAGTGGCTTTGATCGGAGCAGCAGTGGCAGTGGCATACCGCTTTTTGGGACAGCCCAGTGAAAAGCAGGTGGAAAAAATCAAGGAATGGCTGATCTGGGCTTGCATCGAAGCGGAGAGAGCCTTACAGTCCGGCACCGGGCAGCTTAAGCTAAGAGAGGTATGGAACCTGTTCTGTGCTGTTCCGGCCTTTGGCTGGGTGGCAAGGATCATTGCCTTTGATACTTTTTCCGGCTGGGTAACGGAAGCCCTGTCCACGGTCAAGCGGATGCTGGTAGAAAACCCCAGATTGGCAAGCTACGTTTACGGAGATAAGGCAATCGATGAGGTGGCAAAGCTATGGGAGCAGTTGAAAGGGGGAGCGGAATGAGGATGTTAAGCGTAGTGGCAGTGGCAGTTCTGCTTTACCTGGGAGCAGCCGTACTTATTGGAATCGGTGTCCATAAGACAACCAGATACGATTGAGGTGAACCATGAACATATCAGATAAGGGATTAGCATTAATCAAAGCACATGAGGGCTGCCGGCTGGCAGCCTATCTCTGCCCGGCCGGGAAATGGACAATCGGCTATGTGTCAAACCGCAGATTATCTCGGGCGATTTCCGCAGATTATTTCAGACGGAAACACCTGTCACAGTCTGCGGTCAATGAGGCAAAAGCACATTATATC
>SFDP01000054.1 GCA_004558185.1 Lachnospiraceae bacterium
TGCTTTCAAATCTCGCCCCGAATTATAGAGTCCCAGCTACTGTATTAGGTGTAAAATTGTTATTAGAACTTGATAATGAGAAGTGAAACTTTCAGTTTGTAGAGCTACATAGAAAATGCAGAGTAGTTACCATACGTAAAAAACTAATAAAATTACATATAAAACTAACAAAAGACTAATATTCTGCCTCTTTTTTTCGGTTTTAGGGTGTGATAATATTATCATAGACAAACGAGGCAAGAAACGGAGAAACAACAGCTCGTTTGTTTCTCTTTTGCAAAAGAATATGGGCAGTAAATCAAGCGTCAGCTTATCACTGAAAGGTGGTGGGCCGGCGCTTTTTTGATGCCCGAAACCGGATGACGATTCGGGTGTAAATGAAGGAGGAAATGAGATGGGTTATGAATATGACCATGATTGTCCGTTTGAAGCCTTCATCACAAACCTTGGTAAGTACAACGAGGGAGAACTGGTTGGTGAATGGGTAAAGTTTCCTACCACATCAGAAGAACTGCAGAAAGTATTTGAAAGAATTGGAATCGGCTCCAAAGACGAGTTCGGTAATCCCTATGAAGAATGGTTCATCAGTGATTATGATTGCTACGTCAGCGGGCTGTATGACAAACTTGGAGAATATGAAAGTCTGGATGAACTCAATTATCTGGCTTCCAAATTACAGGAGCTGGACAATCATGAGTATGAGCATTTTCAGGCAGCCATGCAGATCAGTGATTATACAGGCAACGTAAAAGATGTAATCAATCTTATCGACAATCTGGATAAATATGATGTTTATCCGGGTGTTGAGGATGAAGCAGATCTTGGAAGGTATTATGTCTATGAATTAGGGATGATGCAGGTTCCGGAACATCTGCAAGATTACATTGATTATGAGGCAATCGGCAGGGACGTTTCCATTAACGAAAGCGGACAGTTTACAACTTATGGATATGTGAGAGATACACAGGAATCTTTTACAGAATATTACGATGGTGACCGTGAGAACATTCCCGATGAGTACAGGGTAATGAATTTTCAAGGTTCTAATGAGAAAGAGAGGAAAACGATGGATTACGAAACATTCAAGCAGGAGTTTGCTGAGGACATTAAGCAGAATTTTTATGAAAGAGGATACGGAGAGGTAACAGTGAACTTCAATGAAGTAGAGAAAGCAAATCAGAAATACGAGGCAATGTCAGTTGTGGCGGAAGGAAGTAATGTGGGAGTCAACTTCAATTTGGAGCAGGCTTTTGCAGCTTATGAGAACTCCGGTGACTATCAGGGAGTTGTTGCCAGTGCAGCAAATGTGATTGCTGAGGGTCTTGATAATGCACCTGCAGTTGATGTAAGTGCTCTTGTGAATTACGATGCAATGAAAGACAAACTTTCTATTGAGGTGATCTCAGCAGAAACGAATGAGGATTTACTTTCGAAGATTCCACATGACCGTATTGAAGATCTTGCAGTGGTTTACAGATTTGTACTGGAAAGTAATGAAAACGGTAGATCTTCCATCCTTGTATCAAATGATTTGATTGAGAGAATGGGAATTACCCCAGAGCAGCTTAAGGCAGATGCATTGGAAAATGCACCGGAGATCAGACCGGCAGTAATTCAGGGAATGAATGAAGTCATGAGAGAAATGATGGGTCCGGAAGTATTTGAAATGATGGGAATTTCTGAACAGACAGAAGAGATGATGTATGTTGCAACGGTTCCCGATAAGAATTCCGGCGCAGGTGTTCTTGCGTATCAGGATTTCATGGATCAGGCAGCTGAAAAGATCGGCGGAGACTTCTTTATTCTCCCTTCGTCGATTCATGAAATTTTGTTAGTACCTGATGATGGACAAAAGGGGGCAGATGAGCTGAGAGCTATGGTTATGGACGTCAATGCTACCCAGGTAAGTCCGGAAGAAAAGCTTACTGATAATGTTTATCATTATGATTCCAAGGAACATATCTTTGAGCTTGCTGAGAAATTCGAGGCAAGACAGCAGGAAAAGGAAGCTGCTGTTGAGAAAGAAGAAAAAGGTTCCGTGTTAAAGGATCTCAAGGATAAGCAGAAAGAAGCAGCAAAGGCTCCGGCAAAGGAAACTGTTGAGAAAGCAGCAAAAGCAAAGGGTGGAGAAGCCCTGTAAGAAAAATGTCGAACTGTGTCAGCCTGTGGCGATGGCCATAGGTCTGGCACTTTTTTGATGGAAAGGAATGTGAAATACAATGGCAGAAGCATATAAGAACAGACCGAAAAAAAGTTACAGCGGAATTGGAGGAAGACCACCGGTCAGCCATCCACAAAATTGCAGGCATGAGTGTCCTTACGGTCATGACAAGGCCTTTTGTTTTCCCTGTTATAAGAAGCTGATGGAAGAAATGAGAAGCAAAAAGGGAGCAAAAAATGACGTTTGATTATTTTTATGAAGAACAGTCCCAGCAGTTTGCATTTTACCGGATTCCAAAGGTGCTTTTCACAGACAACCGGTTTCAGAAGATTTCCACGGAAGGAAAGGTTTTGTATGGATTGCTGCTGGACAGGGTTTCTTTGTCCAGGGAAAATGGGTGGATTGATGAAGAGGGAAGAGTGTATATCATTTTTACCCTGAATGCTATCCGTCAGGCAATGAACTGTGCAGAAAAATCAGCAATCAAGTATCTGACAGAACTGGAAGATTTTGGTCTGATTGAGAGAATCCGTCAGGGGCTGGGCAAACCGGCTATCATTTATGTGAAGAATTTTATAGACCAGTATAATTTACAGGTCAAGACCTGTAATAATTCCAGTTCAGGACCTGTAGAAGTTCCAGTTCAGGACCAGTACAATTTACAGCCTAATTATACTAATAACAATAATACTGATTTTAATAATACTAATCCTATCTTATCCGGTGATGAGGAGAGGATGGGATATGAGATGTTTCTTAAAGATCAGCTCGATGTAGAAATATTGAAACAGGAGTATCCGCATGACAGGGAAATGATAGATGGCATTCTGGAACTGATTCTTGATGTACTGTGTTCTAAAAGAAAAATGATCCGTATTGCAGGAGATGATAAACCGGTCAATGTGGTTAAGGGACGATTTATGAAACTTACCATAGAGCATATCCGCTATGTGATGACCTGTTTACAGGAGAACACCACGAAAATCAGGAGTATCAAGCAGTATATGCTTGCTGCATTGTATAACGCACCTTCTACCATTGACGGATATTACCGTGCAGAAGTGAATCACGATATGGCAACAGGAATAATATGAGGAGATGATTGAAAGATGGATATGGAAAAAATCTTAACCTATGTTGAGAATATTGCAGAGAACCTGGAAGGGCTGATTAACGCACTTGGATGTGACAGGATTCCTTCCGAGGGTGCCATTTATGTAGATGGCAAACAGAATGTAAATTATGTCAGTACAGAGGAAGCTATGGATATACTTGACAGTTTCGGTAACAGAAGCTCTTCTGAGATAATCGGAAAATCTGATTATATTCTGATCTATGATGCAGACAAGAAGCTTGTCATCAACGGGGAAGCCTATCTTCCTTCGGGGTATATGGTCATGAAATCAAGCAATGGACTTCGTGCCCTTGATGAAGAGGATATCAGAAAGGTTATTTCCGAACTTGGAAGCAGAATGACAACCCTTGCTATTGGGGAATACAGAATCCAGGCATACCGGCTGGGATAGGAGGCAGCTTATGAATAACAAACCATGGGCTTATGTAACATCTGCCTGGAGCACAGACAGAACCAAAGCCAGAAGATCTGCAAAGAGGTATTGCAGAAAATTATATGAAGCAGGCTACACACCAATCTGTCCGCTTTTGTCATTACCGGAGGTAATTGATGTCAGTAACGCAGATGAGTACAAGGATTATATGGATATGTCGGAAGACATGTTGAGAAGATCCCGAATTCTCGTGGTTTGTGGTTCAGCAGTCAATGAAACGGTGCTCACGGATATTGCGATAGCAAACCGGTTTCATGTGGCATCGTCCACAATGAGGGGAGTCCTTGGTGTGGATAAGAATAAAAAAGATAAGTAACTTTGTGGATACAGCCTTGGGGCTGTTTTTTTCGCGGGTAGCGATGAAAATGCATTGCTTGCAAATGTATTTGAGGCGCACCGCGTCAGACTGGAACTTGTTTCAGTCATGATGGAAGGGAGTGAGAAAACTGGTCCATGAAGAGATTGACAGGGAGATTGCAGACAAATCCGTGCATCTTGCATACAGGTTTGTCGGAAAGCCGACAGCAAAGGCATTTTTGAAAGCTCTCAGCATATTTCCGGGAATGCCGGCAAAGGCGGTCGGAAAGAAAATTGTACATGGGATTGGGCAAAAAATACATCCAACAGAAGGGAAACAGTCGATAAAGACACTGATCCGTCAGGGACAGGGTGTTTCCAGTATTCCTCTGGCAGATGAGGGAATGAAAGACTTCCAGAAGATTGCCAGAAAATATGGAGTTGATTTTGCAATAGTGAAGGATAAGAATCAGAATCCACCTATCTATACTGTTTTCTTCAAAGCAAAGGACATGGATGCAATCACAAGAATCTTGCAGGATTATTCAGCAAAACAGGTCAAGAAAGCTTCTGTAGAGAAGACCAGTGTTTTGGAGAAACTGAAAAAATTCAAGGAGATTGTTGCAGCAATTCCAAGAAAGGTAGCAGAAAAGAAAAAGGAGAGGTCGCGATGAATACAAAAAAGTTAAAAAAGCTGCTGATCCTGAATGTTCCGTATATTCTCGTGGGATTGCTGGCAACTAATGTGGGTGAGGCATGGAGGATAGCTTCCGGATTAAATGCATCAGAGAAAGTTCAGAGCATTGTGCTGGATGGTACATTTGCTACTGCTTTTTCCAATCCCATGCCGAGTTTTCATCCTATGGATTTACTGGTGGGTATTGCCTGTGGGGCAGCACTCAGACTGGCAGTATATCTGAAAGGAAAGAATGCAAAGAAATTCAGGCACAATGAGGAGTATGGCTCTGCCAGGTGGGGAAAACATGCGGACATAGAGCCATTTGAGGATTCTGTATTTGCAAATAATGTGATTTTGTCCCAGACAGAGCGGATCACCATGAGCAGCAGACCGAAGATTCCAAAGTATGCCAGAAATAAAAATGTTCTGGTCGTTGGTGGTTCCGGATCAGGTAAGACAAGATTTTTCATTAAGCCAAATCTTTTGCAGATGCACTCGTCTTATGTTGTCACTGATCCTAAGGGTGGTCTTGTTAATGAAGTAGGTAATGCCCTGTATAAGAACGGGTACCGGATGAAGGTATTCAATACCATTAATTTTACAAAATCAATGCACTATAATCCATTCGCCTATCTCCATTCTGAGAAGGATATTCTAAAACTGGTGACAACACTGATTGCCAACACAAAAGGGGAGAGTAAAGGCGGAGATGATTTCTGGCTGAAAGCGGAGACACTGCTTTACACCGCATTGATTGGATATATCCATTATGAGGCTCCGGAAGAGGAGCAGAATTTCTCAACACTGCTTGAAATGATCAATGCAATGGAAGTCCGTGAGGATGATGAGGAATTTAAGAATCCGGTGGATATGATGTTTGATGAACTGGCAGAACAGAATCCGGATCATTTTGCGGTGAGACAGTATGCCAAGTACAAGCTGGCGGCCGGAAAGACGGCAAAATCTATCCTGGTATCCTGTGGTGCGAGACTTGCACCTTTTGATATCAAGGAACTCAGAGACCTGACATCTTATGACGAACTTGAACTTGATACTTTGGGAGATGAGAAGACAGCACTGTTTCTGATTATGTCGGATACAGACGGAACCTTCAATTTCCTGATTTCCATGATTTACACTCAGATGTTCAATCTCCTTTGTGAGAAAGCAGATGATGTGTATGGGGGAAGACTTCCGGTACATGTAAGATGCCTGATCGATGAGGCGGCAAACATCGGGCAGATCCCGAATCTGGAGAAGCTGGTTGCGACCATACGAAGCCGTGAAATATCGGCATGTCTGGTATTGCAGGCAAAGTCGCAGCTGAAAGCAATTTACAAGGATAATGCTGATACGATAATCGGCAATATGGATTCGCAGATTTTCCTTGGTGGTACGGAACAAACCACTTTGAAGGATCTAAATACAATCCTGGGAAAAGAAACCATTGATATGTACAATACGGGACAGTCAAAAGGCTCCCAGGAAAGCTACAGCACGAATTACCAGAAGCTTGGTAAGGATTTGATGACAATGGATGAACTGGCAGTCATGGATGGCTCGAAATGTATCGTGCAGGTCCGTGGTGTAAGACCTTTTCTATCCGATAAGTATGATCTGACACAGCATCCGAATTATAAGCTGACAGCAGATTATGACAAGAAGAACTACTTCGATGTAGTGAAATTCTTGAACCACAACTTAATACTGAAAGCAGATGACGAATATCAGGTCATCGACGTAACTGAGTAAAGAGCTCTTTCCATCCGGCAATAAAGGTCGGGCGGCAGGAGCTTTTTATATTCCCTCACAGGGGAATAAATATGCGCGCATAGCTGGAATCACTGCAGGGAGACCGGCACGTAACTACAAACAGCCTCTTTGGTCGGGGCAGAAGGAAAAATATATCACACAAATATTTATAATGGAGGAATTGAAACATGGCATTTTTTCAGAGCGCAGTAGGAACATTGCAGACATTGGTAGTAGCACTTGGAGCAGGTCTTGGTATCTGGGGTGCAATCAATCTTATGGAAGGATACGGTAATGATAACCCTGGTGCAAAGTCACAGGGAATGAAGCAGCTTATGGCAGGTGGCGGTGTAGCCCTTATCGGTACCACACTTGTTCCTTTGCTTTCCGGTCTTTTCTAAGAGACCGCGTGGCAGGATCACGCTGATGAAGACAACTGAATATGGAAATGGACACAGGACCGGATGCAGAGAACCTTCCGGTCCTTTTGAATGTCCGAAAGAAGCATTTTAACCAAATTCGGCAAAATGATAAGAAGCCGAAAATCAAGAAAAATATGGAGGAATTAGAATTATGGCATTTTTTCAGAGCGCAGTAGGAACATTACAGACATTAGTAGTAGCACTTGGAGCAGGTCTTGGTATCTGGGGTGCGATCAATCTTATGGAAGGATATGGTAATGATAATCCCGGTGCAAAGTCACAGGGAATGAAGCAGCTTATGGCAGGTGGCGGTGTAGCCCTTATCGGTACCACACTTGTTCCTTTACTTTCTGGTTTATTCTAAATCAAAGTTGTTTCAGGGGACAGGGAGATTCCTTGTCCCTGAGGAAAGGAGGAAATAATTGAACAGCATTATTCAGCAGATTACAGACTGGCTGAAAGGATTGCTTGTATCAGGTATCATGAATAATCTCACCAATACGTTTTCCTCTGTGAATGACCAGGTGGGACAGATTGCAACAGAAGTAGGAAAAACACCGAGCAACTATCTGCCGGCAGTCTTCAATATGGTGAAAAACTTATCAGAAACGGTAATCATGCCGATTGCGGGAATCCTTTTGACCTTCATAGCCTGCTATGAGCTGATACAGCTGATAATCAGTTATAACAATCTGGCAAGCTTTGAGACATGGTTCATATGGAAATGGATCTTTAAGACTTTTGTGGCAGTAGAGCTGATCACACACACCTTTGATATCACGATGGCAGTGTTTGATGTGTCGCAGAGTGTGGTAAGCCGGGCCGGGGGCATTATTCAGGGAAGCACTGCGATCGATGCCAGTACCCTTGCGACAATGCAGACCACACTGGAAGCAATGGATTTGGGACCTCTGCTTGGGATATTCCTGCAGTCGTTTGTTGTGCAGTTCCTAATGTATATACTGGCAGCAATCATTTTCGTCATCATCAACGGACGAATGGTGGAGATCTATCTTATGGTCAGCCTTGCACCGATTCCGTTTGCAACCTTTGGAAACAGGGAGCAGAGCATGATGGGACAGAATTATGTAAGAAGTCTGTTTGCACTTGGATTCCAGGGATTTCTGATTATGGTATGTGTGGGAATCTACGCAGTCCTGATTCAGTCGGTAGCATTTAACGCAGATATCATTGGCTCACTATGGAGGGTTATGGGCTTCACCATTTTACTGGCCTTTACCCTGTTTAAGACGGGAGCAGTAGCAAAGAGCATACTTCACGCTCATTAAGGAGGAAGATTATGGCAGCATCTTATATCAGTGTCCCGAGGGACCTGACAAAAGTAAAAAGCAAGGTGATGTTCAATCTGACAAAAAGACAGCTGATCTGTTTTGGTCTGGCGGCACTCATTGGAGTACCGTCCTTCTTTTTACTCAAAACAGTAGTCAAAGTCAACACGGCAGTTATGGGGATGATGGTGATTATGATGCCATTCTTTTTTCTTGCCATGTATGAGAAGAACGGTCAGCCGTTGGAGGTCATTTTGAGTCACATGATACAGGCAATTTTTAAGAGGCCGAAGATACGTCCGTATATGACGGACAATTATTATGATGCGCTTTCGCGTCAGGCGAAAGCAGAAAAGGAGGTAGAAAACATTGTTCGATTTTCGCAAAAAGAAAGATCAGGAAAACAGAAAGTTCACAATGCCGGAAGGGCTGACCAGGGATGAGCAGAAAGCGGTAAAGGAAGCCATAAAAAAGGCCAGGAAAAATGATGGCACGCCAAGAACTGCACAGCAGAGCATACCGTTTGACAGAATGTTTCCGGATGGTATTTGCAGGGTTGGACTTGATTATTATACAAAGACCATCCAGTTTCAGGATATCAACTATCAGCTGGCACAGCAGGAGGACAAGACGGAGATCTTTGAGGAATGGTGTTCTTTCTTAAACTTTTTCGACAGTTCCATCAACTTTCAGTTATCCTTCAATAACATGGCAACGGATGTTTCTGATTTTGAGAAGAGCATTGCCATTGCACATAAGAAAGATGGATTTGATGATGTCCGGGATGAGTATTCAGAAGTGCTCCTGCATCAGATGGAGGCTGGCAATAACGGTCTTACCAAGACAAAGTACTTAACCTTCGGAATTCATGCTGAATCCATGAAAACTGCAAAGCCGAGGCTCATTCATATTGAGACGGATATTCTTAATAACTTCAAAAGGCTGGGAGTAAGGGCAAAGACCTTAAACGGAAGTGAAAGACTGGAACTGATGCACAGACAGTTTCATATGGGAGATGATGCAAAATTCCATTTTGACTGGAAGTATCTGGCGGGATCCGGCCTTTCCGTAAAGGATTTTATTGCACCGAGCAGCTTTGCTTTTCCAACCGGAAGATATTTTCAGATGGGAGACATGTATGGATGCATGAGTTTCTTATCCATTGATGCATCGGATATCAGTGACAGGCTGCTTGCAGATTTCCTTTCCATGGAATCCAGCCAGATTGTGACCATGCATATCAAGTCGGTAGACCAGAATGAGGCAATTAAGACTATCAAACATACCATCACGGAGCTTGACCGAAGCAAGATCGAGGAGCAGAAAAAGGCAGTCAGGGCCGGTTATGATATGGATATCATTCCGTCCGACCTTGCAACCTATGGCAAGGATGCCAAGGCTCTGTTAAAGGAGCTGCAGTCACAGAATGAGAGAATGTTTCTTCTGACATTTCTTGTGATGAATACCGGAAGGACAAAGCAGGAGCTTGAAAACAACGTATTTCAGGCAGTATCCATCGCCCAGAAGCATAACTGCAATCTGGTCAGACTGGATTACCAGCAGGAGCAGGGGCTTATGAGTACGCTGCCGCTTGCCAGCAATCTGATTGAGATCCAGAGGGGGATGACCACATCAAGTACAGCGATTTTTGTTCCATTCACTACCCAGGAGTTATTTCAGAATGGAAAAGAGGCTTTGTATTATGGTCTGAATGCACTTTCCAACAACATGATCATGGTAGACAGAAAGAAGCTAAAAAACCCCAATGCCCTGATTCTTGGTACACCGGGCTCCGGTAAGTCTTTCAGTGCAAAGAGGGAAATCGCCAATGCTTTCCTTGTAACGGATGATGACATCATCATTTCCGATCCGGAGTCAGAGTACTCTCCTCTGGTGGCAAGGTTTGGAGGACAGGTGATTAAGATCAGCCCGACTTCTGACCAGTATATCAATCCAATGGATATCAACATGAACTACTCGGATGATGATAACCCGATTGCCCTTAAGGCAGACTTCATTCTGTCTTTGTGTGAGCTGATCGTAGGAAATAAGGAAGGACTTAGGCCGGTTGAGAAAACGGTCATCGACAGATGCATCCGTCAGATTTACCAGAAGTATTTTGAGAATCCGGGACCGGAGAATATGCCAATACTTGGAGATCTGTATCAGGCACTCTTAAACCAGGATGAGCCGGAAGCAAAGCACGTGGCAACAGCCCTTGAAATCTATGTATCCGGTTCCTTAAATGTCTTTAACCACAGAACCAATGTGGAGCTTACAAACCGCCTGGTATGTTATGACATCAAGGATTTAGGTAAGCAGCTTAAGAAGATTGGCATGCTTGTGGTTCAGGACCAGGTATGGGGAAGGGTAACCGAAAACCGGAGCCAGGGCAGATCTACCAGATATTACATGGATGAGATGCACCTTCTGCTCCGTGAGGAACAGACGGCTGCCTATACGGTGGAGATCTGGAAGCGTTTCAGAAAGTGGGGAGGAATTCCCACCGGTATTACCCAGAATGTCAAGGATTTGCTGGCATCCAAGGAAGTGGAGAATATTTTCGAGAACTCTGACTTTATCTATATGCTGAACCAGGCAGTAGGTGACAGACAGATTCTTGCCAGACAGCTTAATATCAGCCCTCACCAGCTTTCGTATGTAACACATTCGGGAGAAGGCGAAGGGCTTTTATTCTATGGCAATGTTATACTGCCATTTGTGGACCGCTTCCCTGCAAATACGGAACTTTACCGTATCATGACAACCAGATTGTCAGAGGTAACAGAAGCAAAGAAGGAGCAGTCAGCGTAAGCGGCTGTTTCTTCGGAAAGGTTAGATATGCATGAATGAAGAAAAATATACCAGGGAGAAGGTGGAGAAGTCCGCCAAAAACAAGCGGGTGGAGCCGGAGAATAAGACGACACAGAAGAAGCATGCAGATAAGCTGAAAAATGAGACCTCAGCTGGTGAGAGCTATCGCAAGAAGCTCCGTTATGGGAAAAAGGATACCAGACTTACTCCGGAAGAGGAAAAGAAGCTTCGCAAGATAAAAAAACAGGGGCGGAAGAGAATCTACAAGGAGACGGCTGCGGCAGAATTCATCCGGAAAGCCGGGATTCAGAATGAGGATGAAAACGTGGGAACAGAAGCCATGGATCAGGCAATCGGTATGGCAATAGCCGGAAGTTCAGAGGCAAGGAATTATTCCCGGGATATCAGGAAAAGCAATTATGGTAAAAAGCTTCATGCCAGAAATGAACATCTGGATGCGGTACAGGGTGCCAAGGGAACAAAAGAAGCAGGCGAGGCAGGCGAAAGCACCATGTCCGCTACGGTTAAGGCAACAAGAAAAAAGCTGATGCAGAGAGAATTTGCGGAAGCTGCCGCAAAGAAACAGGCTGCAGAGGCGGCAAACGGCATCGGAAGTGTCGGCAAGAGATTTACCGATAAGGCAGAAGACCTGATGGGAAGACTTGCAGAATGGATCAGGGAATTTTTACAGGACCATCCTATGCTACTGTTGATTGCTGTGGTAGTTCTGATTGTGGTTCTGGTAATCTCCGGAGCATTATCTTCCTGTTCCATGATGGCAGGCGGAGTGAACACTACCACAATTGCAACTTCCTTTACGGCGGAGGATGCGGACATTCTGCAGGTGGAGGCAGATTATGTGGAGTTGGAAGCGGATCTGCAGGAAACCATAGACAATATCGAAACAGACCATCCGGGGTATGATGAGTACAATTATTCCCTTGCGGAGATCTCCCACAATCCGTTTGAACTGGCGGCATTGCTTACGGTGCTTTATGAGAATTATACCCCTTCCCAGGTGCAGTCCATGTTACAGACTATTTTTGATTACCAGTATACGCTGACCATGACGGAAGTGGTGGAGACCAGAACGAGAACGGAGACAAGGTGGCATTATGTGACATACTACCGGGATGAAGAAAGAACCGGGTACCGGGTGGTAAACGGGAGATTAGAGTCTTATACCTATACGGTTTCTGTTCCTTATCAGGTTTATGAATCCTATCAGGTTGAGGTGGAATATGACTATTACATTCTCAATACCACGCTGACCAATCATGGTATTTCTGCGGCAGTAAATGCCCTAAACCTTACAGAAGACCAGATGCAGCGGTATATGATTCTTCTTGAAACAAGAGGAAATAAGCCGAACATCTTCGGGGATAACGTGTATGCCAATCCGGGAGTATCTGAGGAGTATGAGCAATATGCGGTACCGGGAGAATATCTGACAGACCAGCAGTTTGCCAGGATACTTAACGAAGCAGAAAAGTATCTCGGTTATCCGTATGTATGGGGAGGTTCCTCTCCAAGCACAAGCTTTGACTGTTCCGGATTTGTAAGCTACGTCATAAATAACTGTGGAAACGGATGGAATTATGGAAGACTTACGGCCAACGGATGGAAAAATGCGACAGCAAGAGTGGCTGCTTCCGATGTGAAGCCGGGTGACCTGGTATTCTTTCAGGGAACCTACAACACATCCGGTGCATCCCATGTGGGAATCGTGGTAGATCCGGTAAATAAGATTATGGTTCATTGTGGAAACCCTATTCAGTATGCATCCTATGACACGGCATACTGGAGGGCACACGCCTACTGCTATGGCAGGATTCAGTAATAATTGTAATAGCGCTCCCCTGGGGGGCGCTTTTTGAATGGAGGAAAGGATATGTACGCAAGATTAGACAAGCTCCGCGAAGATCTTCAAAAAGCAATCGCAAAGAGAGATGAAGCGGAGAAAAAGGTGAAGCAGCTGCAGGCAAAGCTCAAGGAAGAGGAGAACCAGCAGATTGTGAGTGATGTTGCATCCTACAATTTGACTCCTGAACAGCTGGCACAGTTCTTACAGCTGGCAGACAGCGGGAAATTGCAGGAATTGTTAAATGGTCAGGTAAAAATGCCTGAACATTTAACCATGGATCATGCCGGGGAAAAGCCGGCAGAGGATGAGGAAAATCTGTTTGATGAGAATGAGGAGGATGATCAGGATGAAGATAACTAAGATGATGAAGAAATGTGTATCAGGAGTGCTTGTATGCATGACTGCATTAGTGGGTTTTACACCACTTCCTGTATTTGCACAGGGGAAAGAAGCGAAGTGTATCTGTGAGGAAAAATGCACGGAGGACTGCATCAATGAGGACTGCGAAGTCTGTATCTATGATTACCATTACTGTGAAGGAAAAGAAGCAGAAAAGGAGCCGGAAGAGGAAAGCTATGGACCACTTACTCCCGATGGCAATATGAATCTGGTAGATGACTATGGTTCTTTTGAAGCCGGCGGCAAGCAGTTCATTACGGTGACTACGAAATCCGGCAACTTCTTTTACATCATCATTGATCGTGATGATAAGGGAACCGAGACTGTTCATTTCTTAAATCTGGTGGATGAATCAGATCTTCTGGCGTTAATGGAAGATGAGGAAGTGGAAGCATATATGGCATCCCAGGGTATGACCGGGACTGAGGAACAGCCATCGGAACCGGAAACAACCGTAGAGGAAGTAAAGGAAGAGCCGAAGGAAGAGGAAACGGAACCGGAAACCCAAAAGAAAAGCCCAAATGTGACAGGAATCATGGGAGTAATCCTTATTCTGGCATTAGGCGGTATTGGAGGATTTATGTACTTTAAGTCCGGAAAGGCAAAGAAAAAGCAGGATATACCGGATCCGGATATGGATTATCTGGATGATGACGATGAGGACTATCTGGATGCTCTGGATGAGGAGCCGGAAGAGGAAGACCTTTCAGAGGAGGAAGACGATGGCGAAGAAGAGTAGATATCTTGGATATGCAAAAGGAGTCCTGAAGATCGGGAATAAGAAAAGAAGGACTTCCACAAAGGAATCCGTGCTGACAAGACTGAAAAAATTAAGGGATAAGGACTTTTCCATGACCATCCCTGTTGCAGAAGGAAACCCGGATGAACATTAGCGGGATCCGTCCAAGGCAGGGCTTTTATGATTCTGTCATAGCACAGGAACCTGAAAAAGAGAAGGTGCAGCTGTTAAGGTCATGGCAGATATGCTGAAGGACTATGACAGAGAGGTTGTGGCAATCGTAAATCTACAGTCAGACGGGCGGCCTATCAACATGAACGTGGTAAGCATGGGAGCACTGGACCAGTCAGTCGCGCATCCGAGGGAAATCTTTAAGAGCACGATCCTGTCAAATGCAGCTTCCATAATGCTGGTTCATAACCATCCGTCAGGGAGACTGGTGCCGAGTTCTGAGGACATTGTTCTTACGGACAGGGTAAAGCAGTTAAGTGACCTGATCGGGGTCAGGTTTTTAGATCATGTCATTGTCGGACCGGGAAAGGATTACTATTCCTTTCACCAGAAGGAGAAAATGCCGCTGTCCTCGTTAAAACTGACGAAGGAATTGAATGATATTGAATTGGAGGGATTTAGAGTGGCGGAAAATACGGTACAAAAAGAAGCAAAGATGACTGCAACGCTTACTGTTGCGGAATGCAGCGAATTTCATTCCATGGGGGAAGAGCATACCGGAGTTAAGACAGTTAAGGAAGCTATGGAGATATTTGGAAGCATTCCTTCGGAGCGCATGAATGGCATACCGGCGATTGGAGTGCGTGTGGCAAATGAAGAGGCACCGGAGCTGTTTAGCGAGATTGATATTTTTAACGGCAAAAGGTTTGACATGGAGGCTTTATCTTATGTGCCTGAGATCAGAAACAACTGGGATGCACAGAAACTGATTGCGGAGCTGATCCATGCATATCCGGAAGCGGAAATTGTGGGAGAGATCCCAGAGGGAGTACAGAAGAAAATTCAGTTCATTGAGTCCAGGGAGAAACAGGCCGACCAGTTAAAGGCTGTAACTGACCAGCTGGAGAAAGGCGTTGTGGAGGTATTTCAAAGCGACAAATACAAACAGTTCCTGGACACAATGGCCAAATTTCCCCGATATTCCGTAAACAATTCCATTCTGATCATGATGCAGAGGCCGGATGCAAGTCTATGTCAGAGTTTTACCGGGTGGAAGGAGATGGGAAGGTATGTAAAAAAGGGAGAGAAGGGTATCAGTATTCTTGCCCCTGCGCCATACAAGATAGAGAGGGAACAGACCAGACTGGATGACAAGGGAAAACCGGTGTTTGATGCGGACGGGGAGCCGGTAACGGAAAAGGTGGAAGTAACCATCCGTGCCTTTAAGGTGGTGAAGACGTTTGACGTATCACAGACAGACGGGAAGGAACTACCCTCCATAGGACCTGATGAACTGGTTGGAAGTATTGAAGGATATCCGAAGCTTTTGCAGGCTTTACAGGAAATCAGTCCGGTACCTGTTACTTTTGAGCAGATCGATGGGGAAGCGAAGGGTTTTTATCACCAGGAAGATAAGAGAATTGCCATTCAGGATGGAATGAGTGAGGTTCAGACAATCAAGACTCTGCTTCACGAAATGGCGCACCAGAAGCTTCATGATAAGGATGCAGTGGCAGCTGCAGATCATGTATCAAGGAATGGAAAAGAGGTAGAGGCCGAGAGTGTGGCATATGTTGTGTGCCAGCATTACGGTATCAACACTTCTGACTATTCCTTTTCTTATGTGGCTGGCTGGTCCGAGGGAAAGGAGACCCCTGAGTTAAAGAGTTCACTCGACAAAATCCGACAGACCGCAGCGGATTTCATTTACCAGATTGACCAGAAGCTTCAAGTGTTACAGGCAGACAGGGAGCAGGGTTTTATTCCGGTGGTTCCGGATTCTCAGGAAGAAGTGCCAAACCCGGATCTTAAGGTTGCAGTGGATAAGGCGCTGGAAAATCTGGACAAGAAGCGTACGCAGGCGAAAAAGAAAACTTCTGTCAAGTCCAGAATCAAGGAAAAAGCAGAAAAGTGTTACTATTCACAGTCGATTTGCTGACACGATAAATAGAGCGGAGCTATAACGCCGCTCTTCACTCGATATTCTGATGTATATTCAGGGAGGTGATGCA
>SFDP01000055.1 GCA_004558185.1 Lachnospiraceae bacterium
GACGACAAGGTAGATAGGCTTAAGGTGTAAGTGCAGTAATGTACTGAGCTGATAAGTACTAATCGGTCGAGAGCTTATCCAACGGGTAAGGAGGCTGTAGAGGAAAAGGAAGTAGTACAGCAGACAGGTGTTTAACAACAGACAGTTAAGGCTTAGAAGATGTATTCGGTTTTGAGGGTACTTACCGTTAAGGAGGTAGGATACCTCAGCGATTAGTTTCATTTACAGAATGAAAGAATGATCCTCGATAGCTCAGCGGTAGAGCATTCGGCTGTTAACCGAAGGGTCGTAGGTTCGAATCCTACTCGGGGAGTTGTGAGATTACTTAATATCTTAAAAGGAATAAGTTAATTTCATTCTTCATAAAACTTTAATGGGAAAAGAAGAAGGCTCCATGGTCAAGCGGTTAAGACATCGCCCTTTCACGGCGGTAACACGGGTTCGATTCCCGTTGGAGTCATGGAGTCATTAATTGAACCAATATGGTTCAATTTAAGGGTTTACGGACCTTTAGCTCAGTTGGTTAGAGCAACCGGCTCATAACCGGTCGGTCCTGGGTTCGAGTCCCCGAAGGTCCATTTCTTTTTAATTTAATAAGGCCCAGTGGCTCAGTTGGTTAGAGCGCCGCCCTGTCACGGCGGAGGTCGAGGGTTCGAGTCCCTTCTGGGTCGTTTATTAACAACGTGGGATCTTAGCTCAGCTGGGAGAGCATCTGCCTTACAAGCAGAGGGTCACAGGTTCGAGCCCTGTAGGTCCCATTCCAATTTAATATTGGAAATGCCGCAGTGGCGGAACTGGCAGACGCACAGGACTTAAAATCCTGCGGGACTTATACTCCCGTACCGGTTCGATTCCGGTCTGCGGCAGTATTGAAAAGTAGGAGAAATGTTGAATTTACAGCGTTTCTCTTATTTTTTATTTCAAAAAGTTTGAACATCTTTGAACACTTTGTGATGGAATCCCCAATTCTATAAGGCAGGCCATTATTTTTCACTTTCATAGTCGACTCCTTTCGTAAATGATAAGAAGCCATTGACTGAACTGTCACAGCATTAAATTAAGGCGCTTAAACAATTCTTAGTATTCAGACTCGAGGTACTACTTATTTGTACTTGAAAAGGCAGAGCTTACACTGATTAGAGTGCTGTCTAAAACGAAGAAAGTTATTACAGCTCCTCCTCCCGTGCTTTGTAGTGTAGCTTCTTACAAGCAATTTTACAGCACAGGGTAAGAACAGCAATTAGCTGTCCAGCCTCATCCGAGGTAAAGCTAAGCCCGCTGCTTCCGCCAAAATGGAGCTGTAAACGTTCATTGACATTTCGAATACCAAAGCCGCTGCTGACAGAAAGCGCTACCTTTTCATGGGCAAGATAACGGTTTAAAAGTTCAGGCTCACAGCCTTTTCCATTATCCCGGATTTTAATAATGATTGTATCAGGCTGTTGCTGTATGGTTACCGTAATCTGAATTTTGGTATCAGAAGGATAGTTTCCATGGAGGATTGAATTTTCAACAAGTGGCTGAACGGTAAACTTCGGAATATAAATTTTTTCGGGGAATGCCCCGGGGGATAGAATCAGCTCAATGGGGGTTCCATATCGAACCTGTTGAATAGTAATATATTCCTGGATATTTTGTAATTCCTGCTGTAGAGAAACCAGGCTGTCAGGGGCAGTAATACTATAGCGCATCAAATTGGAGATTGAAGAGACAATAGCAGCGATTTCATCCTCATTTTTGGACAAAGCTATCCAGTTTACCGTATCCATGGCATTATAGATGAAGTGAGGATTTATTTGTGCCTGAAGAGCGCGCAGCCGGTATTTTGTTTGTTCTTCTCCCTGCAGCTGAACATCTTCAATGAGTGTATTTACCCGGGAGATTAACTTGCCGAAATTATTCTGCAGAATCTGCATTTCCAGATCCTTTGACACCTCCAGAGTGTCTAAATTAAAGCCTCTGGTATCATCGATGGAAGCAATTATTCCCGAAAACTGTATGAGCGGTTTGGTTATTTTTCTGGAAACAGTACAAGCAAGCAGAATGGCCAGAATAATAAAGGGAAGAGAAAATGCAACATATGTACCGGTGATTTTTTCTACCTGCTCCATAATATCTGAATAAGGGGTAAAAAATACAAGGGAAAGCCCATTATCCATAGGCTGATAATAGGTAATATACTCCGTTTCATCCAAAGTAAGAGTATCCCGGAAGCTGAAAACGGCTTCCACCGCCCGATTTTGGCTTTGCAGATAAGGCAATAAATCGCTGGATAGATTTAGGCTGCCGCCACTTTGATAGAGTACCTCTGAATCCTCTCCTAAGAGGATAAAGCCACTGCTTGGGGTGATAGGAACCATGGACAGAGTTTCATTCAGCCTGTTTAGCGGAACCTGGATGACGATAACTGCCAGACCATTAGGATAAAAAGGACCGGTATAATAATTATTTTGAATTTTTTTCGCATAGCAAAATTCATTGGTATTCTCATTTACAAACAGATGGGTTTTGTTAGAAGAGTTTAATGTTTGCTGATACCATTCCTGTCCTGTCACCTGCTCATTGGAATAGATATTACTGGAGCGCCAGGGGGAAGCTGTTTCTAAAGTTTCAGAGGAGAAGGCATCTGCAATGGGCAGCTTACTGTTTAAAAACAGAGTATTTTGACAGAAGGAATTTTCTTCTCCGATTTGTAAAGACAGATAATGTGAAAATTGCTTATAAATACCATTGCTCACTCTGATTTTTGCCATATTATCAGTTATTTCCTGGCTTAAATATTTTCCGATGGCTTCATCCCCTACCAATAATATAGCAGTTTGATCCATGGATCTGATAAAGCTGTCGATTACATTACGGTTTAAGGAAATTAAAGTGTTTTGCTCTGCTTCAATTTTTGACACTAGTGTCCGGTAAAACAATCCATAAATTACAAGATAAGATAAAAATAAAACTGTTGTGATCGTGGCAAGCAGAGTGATAAATACCTTCTTTTTTATACTCATGTAGAGACTCCTTTGGGCAGCAGAGAGTTTTTTTGCAGAGAAAGATTCCTGTATTCACTGGGGGTCATACCACACTTACGTTTAAACAGCCGTGCAAAGTATTTGGCATCCTCGTAACCGGAAAGAACTGCAGCCGCAGAGATCGAGAGGGAAGGATCAGCCAGTATTTTCTTGGCATGATTAATACGCATGGTACTGATGTAGCTGCTTAGATTAATGCCTGCTGTCTGCTTAAATACTGTGCTCAAATAGGAAAGAGAAACATTCATTTTATCCGCAAGTGCAGAAATATTCAGATCAGGGTCTGTATAATGCTTTTCCACATACTCCCTGACATAGGAAGAGATGGATTCGAGATTTTTATTTTTTTGATTATGTACGCTTAGAAGAGTGTCGTAATATATACTGATCAGGTAGTTTGCTTTTGCATCCTTCCCGGGAAGATTCCAGTATTCATCCATAGCCTTTTCTTTTGCAGCCGATACGATACCCGGATTAATGTGCAGTTCGGATAAGTAGAGGTAGAGAAAATTTAAAAGCTGAATACCATAAGCATTTGAATAATCCTTGGCCAGCTTTTCCTGAAAATGAGAGGAACTGAAAAAATCATCAAACATTTTTGTGTCCTGACTTCTTAAAGAGGCCAGAATGGACTCTTCAAAGGTGAGATTCCAGTTACTTAAAAATTCCTCCTTACGGTCATTTCGTTTATGGCAAATACTTTCCAGAATAAGCTGAAGCTCGTTAATTTTTTCCTTGGTAATAGGCTTTAAAATGTAATTTGCCACCTGGTATTGAATTGCTTTCTGTGCATACTCAAATTCTCCATAGCTGGACAGAAGAATTATCGTAATATCCTCAGACTGCTCATGGATATGGCGGGCCAGGCTGATACCATCCATAATCGGCATTTTAATGTCAGAGATTACTACATCGGGACGAGTATGTAAAAACAGCTCCAAAGCCTCAGCGCCATTACTTGCCGTAGCAGTCAGTCTGCCATGAAAGGCGTTCCAATTCAGTAACCTCTTCAAACCCTCCAGTACATACTTATCATCATCCACAAGCATAATATTCACCTAAATCACCCCAATCTTTTCAATTCCTGTAAAAGAGAAAACAGACAATTCCTCTTGTCTCAAGAGTTATTTTGTATTATAGATGAAAAAAATAAAATAATCAAACCGCAGTTAAAAAAAATAAACCTCAGTTAAAATTTATCTCCTTGTGACCGGCCCGGTTAAAAAATTATAATGTGATTATCAGCCAATGGGTTAACTCATGATAATTTAAAGTAAGGAGGAAGATGAAACCATTGAGAGAAAATCAAACCCTGATAAAAGGAAAATCAGGGAAAATGCTGACTGATCTTAAAAAGAGTATACCGCTTACGCTGATGGCATTACCAGGCATATTGCTGATGATAGTATTTAAGTATTTGCCGCTTAGCGGAATTATACTTGCATTCAAGCGGTTTAATGTACGGGATGGTATTTTTGGGAGTGAGTTTATCGGATGGAATAACTTTAAATTTTTGTTTATGTCTTCGGATGCATGGGTCATCACACGAAATACACTGCTTTACAATCTGGCTTTTATTGCATTGGATGTAATCCTGGCGGTGGCCTTTGCCATTATCCTAAATGAGCTTCTGCATAAAAAAAGAGCAAAGCTGTTTCAGAGTATTTATATAGCACCTTATTTCCTCTCATGGGTTGCTGTATCCTTTGTCGCATATGCTTTTCTGAGTACAGATAACGGATTAATTAATCGTTTGCTGCTGACCGTTGGGGAAGAGTCCGTGAGTTGGTATGCAGATAGTAAATGGTGGCCAATTATTATCATTATTTTTGAGGTATGGAAGACAGTGGGGTATTCTACCGTAATGTATATGGGGGCTTTAACGGGTATTCCCAATGATTACTATGAAGCAGCCCTGGTTGACGGTGCAACGAAGTGGCAGCAGATCAGACATATTACGATTCCCTGCTTAAGAACGATGATGCTGGTATTGGTTACGTTGGCAATCGGCAGGATATTCTTTTCTGATTTTGGATTGTTTTATCAGCTTCCAAGAAATTCAGGCCCATTATTTTCAGTAACCAATGTTATTGACACCTATATTTATCGTGCATTAAAGGAAACAGGAGACATTGGGATGTCAGCGGCAGCCAATTTATATCAGTCGGTCGTGGGCTTTGTCATGGTAGTAGGAGTTAATTTAATCATACGAAAGGTGGATAAAGAAAGTGCGTTATTCTAGGAGGAGGGAAAAAACAACGGTGCTGAGCAGAAAAAGAGGAGAAGCGGTTGAAGAATTAAAGATTAATCAGATTTCCAAACGGACAAATTTAATTCTGGAGCTGCTCATGGGTCTGATTGCTTTATGCACTGCGCTTCCGGTAGTTCTTGTGATAATCATTTCCTTTAGCAGTGAGCAGAGTATATTTGAAAAAGGCTATTCCTTCTTCCCGGCTGAACTCAGCCTGAAAGGCTATGAGTTTTTTCTGAAGCTGGGAGACCAACTGGTAAAATCCTACGGAATTACCATCTTTGTTACCATCGTAGGAACAACGATAAGTCTGACGGTAACAGCATTATTTGCTTATGTGATTTCCAGACAGGATTATCTGTTTAGAAAACCGTTGACCTTTCTGATGCTATTTACCATGCTGTTTAACGGTGGAATGGTCCCTGCTTATATGATAAATACACAGCTTCTGCATCTGGGAGACAGTATCTGGGCGCTGATTCTGCCGATGACAATCAACGCTTATTATATTATTGTCCTGCGTACTTTTTACCGCAGTATTCCTATGGAGATCATAGAAGCGGCAAGAATTGATGGCTCCAGTGAGTTTAATACTTTTGTAAAGATAGTATTGCCATTGTCAAAGCCCGGTATTGCAACAATAGGACTGTTCACTATGATCACCTATTGGAATGACTGGTTCAGCGGAATGCTGTATATGATGGATAATCGAAAATATCCGGTACAGACGCTTTTGTGGAGTATGCAAAACAGCCTTGAGGCAATGAAGGCATCATCGGCTAATGCGTTGGAATATGCGGAAATGGCAAGAAATGCACCTACAGAAAGTGGGCGGATGGCATTGACAGTATTGGTTATTTTACCGATTCTGCTGGCATATCCATTTTTTCAGAAGTATTTTGTTAAAGGACTTACCATAGGAGGGGTAAAGGGATAAATGAGCTTTACCAATAAATACATGATCAACTATACTATTAAGAAATGGAGGATGAATGATGAAAAAAAGAATTTTAAGTATTTTGCTGGCAGCCTGCATATTAGGAACGTTATTGACCGGATGTGACAGGAATGATGAACGTGCAGGTGAGGTGGCTGCAAATGCAGCGAATGAAGCCGGTGAAGAAGTGATTACCTTAAAATGGTATATGTCTTTGCCCAGTGTGGCAGCAGATACAGACCAGATTATCGATCAGCTTAATGAATATACCAGAGAAAAAATCGGGGTAGAGATAGATTATATGCCTATGTCGGATTCTGATTATATGGAAAAGATGCCTACATACATCAATTCAGGTGAGAATTTTGATATTTGCTTTACTTCTAACTGGTCTACCGATTATCTTCAGTTTGCGCAAAGAGATGGATTTTTAGATCTTTCTGAGCTGCTTCCTGAGTATGGAAAAGAAACCTGGGAGTTTATACCGGAAGAATTATGGAAAGCAGCAACCGTAAACGGTGCAATTTATGGAATTCCTTCCTACAAGGAGATGGGCTGGCAGGGAGGCATCTATGTCAACAGTGAAATGGCAGAAGAGTATGGGATTGACCTGTCGAAGGTAAAAACCCTGGATGATTATACCGAGGTTTTAAAGACCGTTTCAAACAAGGCAAAGGCAGAAAACAAAAAAGTAATTGGAATCAGCGGCTTATCCAGCCCTAATGGCTTTGCTCTCTTGACTCCTTATGAGAGTCTGGTAGGAAATGGCGCTCTTCCCGGAGCTTCAGCGGTAGCGGAGTATGGTCTTTTTAAGGATCAGTCAGAGGTATTTAACCAGTATGCAACACAGGAATACATGGATTACTGTAAAACAATATATGAATGGAATAAAGCAGGATACCTTCCGGCAGACCCTATAAATTATGATCAGGATACCGCAAACAGAGATAATGATTTCTCTAATGGAACGCTGTTTTCCTACGCAATTTCCTATGCGCCGGGTGCAGCAGAAGCGGCAGTTGCCTTGTATGGACATGAGGTAACCTTTATTCCTCTGATGTCCCCTTTGCTTGAAACAAGAAGCGGCTTAGGCGGACTTCTGGCTGTTTCTTCCAGTTCTAAACATCCTCAGAAGGCAGTTGAATTTTTAAATCTGTTAAATACGGATGAATATGTGGGAACATTGATTCGCCATGGAATTGAGGGGACTCATCACAGTACTGTGGGAGAAACACAGGTTGATAAGACGATGGGAGGAACGCTGGCGGCTGAGAACAATGGATACGACTATACCTTTGGATGGCAGTTTGGTTCTCCTTTTAATCAGAAGTGGGATGTTTCTTATCCTGAAAATATTGAGGAGTTATTCCATGAATATAATGCAGCAGCAGTGTCGGGGACTCATATAGGATTTACCTTTGATTCGTCTAACGTGAATACAGAGATTTCTGCGCTTACCAATATTGTAGCAGAGTATGCTTCTGCTCTGGAAACCGGAATGGTGAATCCGGAGGAAAAGATACCTGAGTTTTTAGACGCATTAAAGGCAAACGGGGTGGATAGCCTACTGGAAGAAATACAGGCACAGTTGGATGTATGGGAGGCAGTAAAATAATCAGGCAGAAAACCTACTTTCTCTTCTTGAGAAGGTAGGTTTTCTGATAAAATAAAGATGATGGAAGGAGGAGGAAAAGAACATGATCATCCCAAAGCATTATGAAAATACAGATATTTTACATGAAAATACTATGCCCCCTAGAGCATACTACATTCCGGCATCAAAATGCGCAGATACATTGATTGAGCATAGGGAGGATTCGGATAGAATACAAATGCTGAAGGGCAAATGGAAATTCAAATACTATGACTGCATTTATGACCTGAAGGAGGCTTTTTATGAGCTAAACTATGATGACAGCGTTTTTGATGAGCTTCCGGTTCCCGGAGTCTGGCAGATGTATGGCTATGATGCCCACCAATATACCAACATCCGATACCCTTTTCCATTTGACCCACCCTACGTTCCGTATCAAAATCCCTGCGGAGCTTATCTTCACGAATTTGATTATCATAGTGAGGAGGAGGCGCCGAAGGCTTATTTGAATTTCGAGGGTGTAGATTCCTGCTTTTATGTATGGCTTAATGGTGAGTATGTGGGGTATAGCCAGGTATCCCATTCCACCGCTGAATTTGACGTTACCAACCAGTTGAGAGAGGGAACCAATAAGCTGGCAGTTTTGGTTTTGAAGTGGTGCGACGGAAGCTATTTAGAGGATCAGGATAAATTTCGGATGAGCGGAATTTTTAGGGAGGTTTATTTGCTGAAGCGCCCAAAACAGGCAATCAGGGATTATTTTATAAAAACAAAGCCGGGAAAAAACAGTGCAGGCCTATCACTTCACATAGAGTATTTTGAATGGATCGTTCCCACAGAGGTTTCCCTATATGATGCAGACGGAAAGGAAATTTTCCGAAAGGCTATAGAGGAAGAAAAATCAGGCAATTCGGCAGAGCTGAGTCTTACCATTACTGATCCCATACTTTGGAACACGGAATCCCCCTACCTGTACACCATGTATCTGGAAATACCAAAAGAAACGATTACAGAATACGTTGGGATTCGTGAGATTTCGATTATTGACAAAACGGTATATTTCAATCAGGAAAAGATTAAGTTCAGAGGAGTTAACCGGCATGATTCTGATCCTGTAACCGGATTTACCATCAGTGTTGAACAGATGATGCAGGATCTTACCCTGATGAAAAGATACAATATCAATGCCATCAGAACCAGCCACTATCCTAATTCCCCGGTATTTTATCAGCTTTGCGACAAGTATGGTTTTATGGTAATTGATGAAGCGGATATAGAGAGTCACGGACCTGTAGGATTTTACTATAAGGATAATTCCGATAAAAATATATTCAATCATTGGAATGAGTCAATAGCAGATAATCTCCAGTGGGAGAAATCCATTGTGGATCGTGTCCGACTTCTTGTTGAACGGGATAAAAACCGTTCATGCGTGGTGATCTGGTCAATGGGGAATGAAAGTGCATATGGATGTAATTTTGAAAAGGCATTGGCCTGGACAAAATCTTTTGATGACAGCAGATTGACCCATTATGAGGGGGCACGTTATCGTAAGGAGGGAAAAAAGTATGATTTTTCCAACCTGGACTTGTACAGCAGAATGTACCCTTCTTTTGATGAAATACAAGAGTATCTGGATAGTCAGCCGGATAAGCCCTTTATTTTGTGCGAATATAGTCATGCCATGGGAAATAGTCCGGGAGATTTGGAAGATTACTTTGAACTATTCCATCAAAATGATTTAATGTGCGGCGGTTTCGTTTGGGAATGGTGTGACCATGGAATCTACCGGGGAGAAACTGAAGATGGAAAGACAAAATACGATTACGGCGGAGACCATGGAGAGGTGATTCATGACAGCAATTTCTGCATGGATGGACTGGTATATCCGAATAGAATTCCCCACACCGGCTTGGAAGAATATAAAAATGTATATCGTCCGGCAAGGGTTGTTTCCTATCAGCAGGAAACCGGGGAGCTTGAGATAAAAAACTTTATGGATTTTACGGATTTGAAGGATTATCTGGAAATCAGCTATGAAATCAGTTGTGACGGACACGTCATAAAGAAAGGCCGACTTTCCTCTTTTACCGTAAAACCTCACCAGACCGGCAGAGCGACATTAAGCGGCATGACGCCAAAAGCCGGCAGAGCTTATTTAAAAATTTTTTATTATCTTAAAAAAGAATACCCCTTGCTTCCCCAAGGGCACTTGCTTGGAACAGAAGAAATTCTTTTGAATAACGAGGATGGCAGAAATCAGACAGCCCGTAAATGGCTGGAGGAAGAAAAGTCGGCCGGTACTGCCATTCAGATTCAGGAAACGGAGGAAAGAGTTTTCTGTAAGGGAATAAACTTTCTCTATATTTACCATAAGCATACCGGAATGATTGAACAGATGAGCTTTGCAGGCAGACAATATCTTGGCAGACCCATGGAAATCAATAGCTGGAGAGCTCCGACGGATAACGATAGATACAGAAAAGCGGAGTGGAAACGGGCATTTTATGACCAGACCTACACGAGAGCGTATTGTACAACGGTGAATCAGAATGGGGAAGGTACAATCATCCAGGCAAAGCTGTCATTATTGGCCGTTACCATACAGAAAATAATGAATATTCATGTTACATGGAGGATTAAAAATAATGGGGCTATCCATGCAGAAATCGGAGTAGAAAAAAACAGCCAGTTCCCGGAATTGCCAAGATTCGGGCTGCGTATGTTTTTAAATCCCAAGCTGGAGGATGTGACCTATTATGGTATGGGACCATATGAAAGCTACCGGGATAAATGCCGGGCCTCAAGCCATGGTTTATACCGGGCAAGGGTAAGGCAGCTGCATGAAGACTATATTTATCCACAGGAAAACGGAAGCCACTATGACTGTGATTATGTGATTCTTGAAGACAATCGGTTTGGACTGGCAGCAGCGTCTGAGCAGACTTTTTCTTTTAATGCTTCGGTATATACTCAGGAGGAACTGGAAAGAAAGGCACATAATTATGAGCTGGAAGAAAGCGGAAGCACCATTTTGTGCCTGGATTATGCACAAAATGGAATTGGTTCCAATAGTTGCGGACCTGATTTATCAGATAAATACAGGTTCGATGAAAATGAATTTACATGGAGGATTGGACTGATACCTTTTGTAAAAGAGACTTTGGAATAGGAGAGCCAGCCGGATGCCGGAATGATAAAGAATCTCAATCCTTGAGCTTGTAAGGATTGGGATTTTTTTACGCATATAGAGCCAGCCATGCTCTAAATAAAAACATACTTTCTCTTGAATGCGTGTGAACTCCTTCTTGGAAAAACGTGTATTAATGATATGCCCATTCCTGCAAGCAGGATACTCATGTCGTTAAACATTTGCATGGCACTGAATAGCTGCAAATTGCTTATAAACAAAAATTACCAGTTGATAACAGAACGTATGTTTGCTAAAATATAAAAACAGGAGGTGAACATACGTTTGAAAAGTATAATCTTTCATCTTGATGTGAATTCGGCCTTCCTATCCTGGGAGGCCGTGTATCGTATTACGCATCGCCAGGGTACATTAGATCTCAGAGAAGTGGCATCGGCAGTGGGAGGGGATATGTCTATGCGACACGGAATTATCCTTGCCAAATCTATTCCTGCGAAGAAGTACGGAATCCAAACAGGGGAAACAATTATGGAAGCGCGCCGCAAATGTCCCAATTTGATTTTGGTGCCACCCAATTACAGCTTATATGAGAAATGTTCAGCAGCATTGATGAAAATTCTCAGGGAATATTCAGATGTGGTGGAGCAGTACAGTATTGACGAGGCCTTTATCGATATGAGTACCACCTGCCATTTGTTTGGAACACCTGAAGAGGCTGCTGCACAGATAAAGGATCATATAAAGAATGAGCTGGGGTTTACTGTAAATGTGGGAATATCCTGCAACAGGCTTTTGGCAAAGATGGCATCAGACTTTAGGAAGCCGGATCAGATACACACCCTGTACCCGGAAGAGATCAGGGAAAAGATGTGGCCTCTTCCTGTATCTGATCTGTTTTTTGTAGGCCGTGCTACAGCTAAGAAGCTATTTTCCATGGGAATCAGAACTATAGGTGAGCTTGCGGCAGCAGATCCGATATGGTTAAAGAATACATTGAAAAAACAAGGGGAGACAATATGGGCTTTTGCCAATGGGATAGATTGTTCCCCGGTAATGGCCAGTCCACCGGCTAACAAAGGCTATGGAAACAGCACAACGACCCCCTGTGATGTGGTGGAGGCAGCAGAGGCAAATAAGGTATTACTGGCATTGGCAGAAACGGTAGGCAGCAGGCTCAGGGCAGATGGGATGACGATTGAAGTAATTGCAGTAGGGATACGTTATTCAGATTTATCCTATATGTCACATCAGAAAAAGCTGTTAGCTGCCACCAATTTAACGGCTGAGATTTATAAGGCGGCAGGTGAGTTGTTTTTAGAGCTATGGAATGGCAGGCCCATACGTCATTTGGCAATTCACACCAGTAAAGCTCAGGCAGAGGACTTTATCAGACAGATAGACCTGTTTGATGAAACAGATTACGAAAAGCTGGCAAGAATGGATAAAGCAGTAGATGATATCAGAAAACGATTTGGAATAGATGCGTTTATGAGGGCAACCTTTTTAAACCAACCAATCGATCATATGTGCGGAGGTATTTCCAGAGAAAAAAGAGAAGTTGATTATGACAAAATAGCTGTCCAATAGAGGGAGGAGATTTTTATGGCATTTGGGATTGGGATAAACGCACAGAAAGCAGATGACGGAGTCGTAAGAGGTATACAAAGAGAAGTGGCCTGTGAGTGCTGGTTTACCAGCTCAGGGAAGGTAACCCCTCTGATGATTAAGGTGCAGGACGAAGATGGGGAGATTCGGGTGATAAGGCAGATCGTGGTTCATTCCCGGGAGAAGAAGATGTATGCGGGAATCCCATCCATAGAGTTTAACTGTACATTGACCATATTGGAGCAGGCAATCCCCGCAAAATTGATTTACTATCAGACAGAGAGCAGATGGGTATTGAACTATACTCCCTGAGTTTACTTTCTAATCGGCTGATTTGGGATTATCATCATATAATAACCGGGGAAATGCAGTACAATTCTTTAACAGTCAGAAATTTTCAAAAAGTTTGTACATTAAAATGCTGAAATATAGTGCAATTTAATCAGATGTATGTTATACTTTTAACTCAGTATAAACGATATGGTAACTATTCAGAGCCATGCAAATTTATATTCTGTGAATACTTGCATACATACAGAATTGTAAATTTATATGGCGAAGTAACCACATGGGCAAAAGGAAAGCTGCATAGCAGCGATTTTGCGAAGGGGGTTCTGAATAGTTACACAATATGAAGAAAAAGGGGCGATTAGGTGGCGAATTATACAGAGGAACAGTGGAATGCAAAAAAAATTGAACTTATGGAAAAGTGCTATAACGGTTTTGCCGATTTAGGATTGCACGGCACCGGTATTCGAGGGCTGGCCAGGTATTGTGGATATAACACATCTATGATTTATACATATTTCAAGGATTTAGATGATCTGATCATCCAATCCACTGAGTACTGTATGAGCAGGGTGGAGCAGGAATTTATGGCGAAGGCTCCAACCGATGTTGAGGACTTATGGCGGTTTATTGACGAGATACCATACTGGACAGCCCAAAAGCATGGAAAGAAGTACAGACTGATGTATCAAGTGTATACGCACCCGAAATACAGAAAATACGGTCAGAAATTCTTTGCAGGTGTTGATGAGCGTTATACCGAATACGCAAAACGCTTAGAAGGCAAACTGGGTATTCCCTATCAAAAGCTGACACCATTGAGCTTCATTCTGATTCGAGCCTGCGTACATTACGCATTGTTCGAGGATGAATTTTATCTGAAAGCCCAGATGAAATATAACCCGGAAGCAAGGTCGGGTATTGCGGCAGAATAAGAGAAAGCATGGACAGGCATGGAAATTGCGAAAATATGTCTACGGCAATACCATATTCACAGAAGCATAGGGCAGAAAAGTATGAAAAACAAGCCCGATGGTAACAGGACAGCAGTTCGGGGATGATCTGGTGAATAATAAGGCATTTGTTTCAAATTTCGGAATGACAGCGACTGATACATGAGTTCTAATAATAATGTAACCTATACCACTGCAGACAAGCAGGTTGTAAAATGAAACGAGAAAGTAATCATGGAAAAAGCGGGATGAGCCCGCTTTTTCTTCTAAATTTGTTAGTATTTGCCCTTTCTGTGACGGGGCTTTTTGGTTATGGCATTTACTGCCTGTGGCAGAATGCGAGGAGCAGAAACATACAGAAAGAATTGCAGAACATACGGGGAGAAGCGGATACGTTCCCGCAGTATGAGATGCAGATTGATGAAAACGGACTTCCTGTAGTGGGAATAGCTGCTGTTTTAGCGGACATATACAAGGATATGCCGACAGGAGAAGAAAGCAGCAAAGTGCCGGAAATTTTACCGAAGTACAAGGAGCTGTATGCGCTCAATCCCGATCTGATTGGCTGGCTTTCTGTTGACGGTACGGTCATAGATTACCCGGTTATGCAAACGATGGAAGATGAAGGCTATTATCTTCAGCTTGATTTTTACGGGGAACCAAATCAGAATGGCTGTCTTATTCTGGATACGGATTCTGCAGCCGGAACAGGTACGAAAGCCTGTGATTATGCGAATGGAACAGCACCCGCAACCAACCTGATCATCCATGGGCATACCATGAAGTCCGGGGAAATGTTTGGGAATCTGCATCTCTATGCAGATGCAGAGTACGGAGCGGGGCATCGGATCATCCGCTTTGACAGTCTCTATTCACAGGTCTATTACGAAAGCGACAACGTATTCAAGTATTACAAGTTCTTTCAGGCGGATACGCAGGAGGAATTTGATGACTGGTATGAGAATATCAAGGAGCTGTCCCTGTACGATACAGGCGTAACCGCACAGTTGGGAGACGAGTTCATTACCCTGTCCAGTTGTGCCTATCATGTAGAGGACGGACGGTTTGTGGTGGTTGGAAAGCGAATTAATTAAAACAGCGTAAAGGCGTATGAGATGTAATCATCTTATACGCTTTTTTGCGTTTTATAAGCTATTCAGAGCCATGCAAATTTACATTCTGTGAATGCTTGCATTCAAACAGAAGTGCTAATTTATATGGCTCTGAATAGTTATAGAATGATGTTAGTGTCAAAAGCCCCTAACTATGATACCTACGGATTGTTACGTACTTCGTACTCCCACAATCCTGCAAAATATTCGCATATCGTGGTGCTTACGCCCCACTT